>JBIIIA010000354.1:0-3895 GCA_044235195.1 Thermoflexales bacterium | reverse complement strand
CGGTCGCCAGCGTGCGCGTGCTCTCGCCTTCCCCGGCCACGCGCCGCGCTCCGATGCCGGTGCGCTCGCGAATCCATTCATCGGACGTATCGACGAATGCGCGCAGGTCGCCGTTCGTCATGACGCGCTGCGGCACGGCCTTGCCCCACCCGACGATGTGTGCGTATTTCACTCTTGCCTCATTCGTTGAATTCCCGCACCACGAGCGTGCCGTTGTGTCCGCCGAAGCCGAAGGAATTGGTCAGCGCCGTGCGCACGCGCTTCTGCACGGCGACGTGGGGCGTGTAGTTCAGGTCGCACTCGGGGTCGGGCGTGTTCAGATTGATCGTCGGCGGGATCACGCCTTCGTTGATCGCCTTCAGGCAGAAGATCGTCTCCAGCGCGCCGATCGCGCCGAACGAATGGCCGGTCATCGATTTCGTCGAGCTGATGTTCACCTTGTAGGCGTCCGCGCCGAACACGTGCTTGATCGCCTTCGTCTCGTTCAGATCATTGAGCACGGTGCTGGTGCCGTGCGCGTTGATGTAGTCGATCTCGCTCGGCGTCACGCCGGCCTGCTGCAGCGCCTTGCGCATGGCCATTGCCGGGCCGAATTCGTTGGGCGCGGTGATGTGGTGCGCGTCGTCGGTGCAGCCGTAGCCGAGGATTTCGCCGTAGATGCGCGCGCCGCGCGCGCGGGCGCGCTCGAGCGTCTCGAGCACCACGATGCCGGAGCCTTCCGACGTCACGAAGCCGCTGCGCGTCTTGTCGAACGGCCGGCACGCATGCTCGGGATCGTCGTTGTACGTGCTCAGCGCGTTCATGTTGTGAAATGCGCTCATCGAAAACGCGTTGATCGGCGCCTCGGTGCCGCCCGCCACCGCCGTGTGCGCGCGGCCGGTGCGCACCATCTCGAACGCCTCGCCGATCGCATTCACGCCGCTCGCGCACGCCGTCACCACGCAGATGTTCGGCCCGCGAATGCCGAAGTGAATCGCCACCTGGCCGGTCACCGTGTCGGGCAGCATCATCGGCACCGTGAACGGGCTGACGCGGCGCGGCCCCTTCTCCAGCATGATCCTGTGCTCTTCCGTCAGCGTGGTGATGCCGCCGATGCCGCTGCCGATCACCACTGCGGTGTCCCACGTGTCCTCTTCGCTCACCTTGAGGTTCGCATCGAGCAGCGCCTGCCGCGCCGCCACCAGGCCGAACTGCGACACGCGATCCAGCCGGCGCACTTCCTTGCTGCCGAAGTACGCCGTCGGCTCGAAGTTCTTCACCTCGGCCGCGATCTTCATGTCGAAGGAGGAAGCATCGAATAAGCTGATGTAACCGATGCCGCATTTGCCGGCGATCAGGCTGCTCCATGTGCTCGCCACATCATGGCCGAGCGGACAAATCGCCCCCATACCGGTGACGACGACGCGATGAATCTGTAGGGATGTGTGGGTGTTGCTCACGAAAACCAACCTTCGATGTGTCCGCGCACAGCCGCACTGCACACGGGAAGATAACTGTACAACACCTCCTGAAACACCTTCGGCACAAAAAAGTTGCGAGGAAGGCCGCAGCTCATCTCTACTCCAACTATCTACTCTTACTATCTACTCTCCCCTCTCCCCCTCTATACTCAATGCACTCATGCCTGATTTCAGCCGTTATCCGGAGAAGCTGCGCGAAGTGCTCGAAATCTTCGCCGAAAATCCGACCGAACGCAACGCCATGCTCGTCGAGTATTCCGACCAGTTCGAGGGCGTGCCCGAACGCATCGCCGTGCGGCCCTACCCGCTCGATCATCAGGTGCCGCACTGCGAATCGGATTCGTACGTCTTCGCCGAACCGATCGGCCCGCTCGACGGCGGAGCCACTCGCCTGAAATTCTTCTTCGCCGTCGAAAATCCGTTCGGCGTGTCCGCCCGCTCGCTGTGCGCCATCCTCGACCAGACGCTCAGCGGCCTGACCGCCGCCGAGATCGCCGCTCTCCCGATCGACGAACTCGTCCCGACGTTCTTCGGCCGCAACATCAGCATGGGCAAGGGCCAGGGCCTGCTCGGCATCGCTTCGGTCGTCAAAATTCTTGCGCAGCGCCACGTACGCGCCGGCGCCGCTTAACCAATGTCACCGAATGATCGGCTCACCCGCATCGCCGCCGTCAAGCACGCGCTCGTCGGCATCTTCGAAGTCGAACGCTACGAGTTCAACGAATTCAACGCCGTCCGCCTGCAGGGCAAATGGCTGACGCCCCCTGAATCCGCGCTGCAGACGCTCGTGCCCCGCTTCGCCGCGCTGAACAGCACGCCGTTGCTGCGCAGCGGCCCGCACGGCGTCGAGCTCTGGGTCATGCCCGGCGTCGTCGAATCTGAAACCGCCGAACCAGCCCCCGCCGCGCCGCCGCGCGAGGTGCGCATCGACCCGCGCATCAATCTGCTGCTCTATCTGGCCACCATCGTCTCGGTCGTAATCACCGGCGGCCTCGAAAGCGACGGCATGGACGGCGTGCGCCTGAATCTGCCCAACGGCCTCATGTTCGCCGGCTCGCTGCTCTCGATCCTCACCGCGCACGAAATGGGCCACTTCGTCGTCGGCCGCATTCGCGGGCTGAAAACCACCTGGCCGATCTTCATCCCGCTGCCGTTCATCAGCATCGGCGGCACGCTCGGCGCCGTCATCGTGCAATCTTCGCCGTTCAAAGATCGCCGCACGCTCCTCGAGGTCGGCATCGCCGGGCCGCTCGCCGGCTTTCTCGTCGCCGTCCCGCTGTTCATCCTCGGCCTGTGGCTCACCGACCCGACGCCGACCGCGGTTCCCGCCGGCGCCACGTTCCTCGGCGATTCGCTGCTCACCCAGACGATCGGCTTCACCATGCTCGGGCGCATTTATTCCAGCACCGCCGAAAGCGTGATGGTGCACCCGGTCGCCTTCGGCGCGTGGATCGGCCTGCTCATCACCGGCATCAACCTTATTCCGGCCGGCCAGCTCGACGGCGGCCACATCGCCTACGCGCTCCTCGGCCGCAATGCGCGCTTCGCCTCATGGATTTCGATCGGCGTCATGATCGTCCTGGCCGCCTTCGTGTCGCAGGCATGGACGATGTGGGCGGTGCTCCTCTTCTTTTTCGGCCGCCGCCATCCGCCGATCGAAGACGAAGCCACGCCGCTCACCGCCGCGCATTTCCTGCTCGCCCTCGCCGGCCTGCTGGTGCTGATCCTCACGTTCGTGCCCTCTCCGATCTTCACCGTATGATTGCGCCCGTGCAGCCGAATTTCTTCATCCGCGACATCCCCATCTACGGCGATCTGATTCTCTCGCCGATGGATGGCTTCTCCGATCAGCCCTTCCGCGTCCTGTGCCGTGAACACGGCAGCGCGATGAGCTACACCGAGTTCACCAACATCGACGCCATTCAGCACGATGCATGGAAGGCGCTGCGGCAGCTGCGCTACGCCCCGAGCGAGAAGCCGCAGTTCAGCATGCAGATCTTCGGCAGCGACGTCGACCGCTTCGTCGAAGCCGCGCTCAAGTGCGAAGCTCTCGGCGCCAGCATCGTCGACGTGAACATGGGCTGCTCGGTCAACTGCGTCAGCAGCCGCGGCGCCGGCGCCGGCCTGTTGCGCGAACCGCAGAAAATCGGCGCGATCTTCCGCCGCCTCTCGAACGCGCTGCACATCCCGGTCACCGGAAAAATCCGCCTCGGCTGGGACGACGGCTCGCTGAACTATCTCGAAGTGGCGCGCACGATCGAGGACAACGGCGGCTGCGCCGTCGCCATCCACGGCCGCACGAAGGCGCAGCTCTACAAGGGCGACGCGCGCTGGGCGCCGATCGCCGAGGTCAAGCGCGTCGTGAAAATTCCCGTCATCGGCAACGGCGACGTGCGCACCACCGCCGACGTCGCGCGCATCAAGGCCGAGACCGG
>JBIIIA010000353.1:0-3896 GCA_044235195.1 Thermoflexales bacterium | reverse complement strand
CGCCGTCATGGCCTACACGATCGGCGGCGCTTACGCCGGCACGCCGTCGAGCTGATTTTCGCGGACGATCATTCGTCTTCGTAGCGAATTGCGCAGCCGCCCAGCTCGATCACGTCTCCATGCTCCAGCGTGCACTGCCGAATGGCGTAGCCGTTCAGCCGCGTGCCGCCGCTGCTGCCCACGTCGACGATCAGATAGCGATTCACTTCGCGCAGCCAGCGCAGCTCGACGTGCCTCCGCGAGACGCGCGCATCGTCGATGACCACGTCGTTCTCCCGCGCTCGCCCGACGCGCACACACTCGCGCGTCAATGCCGTGCGACGCGCCGCGCCGATCACCAGATACGGCGTTCGTTCGCCCGAAAAATGCGCGCGCTCAATCATGCGAATATGATATCCGGCATGCCCTCCCCTTCCTTCGGCGCCGTCGCATCCGGTATTTTTCGCAGCATGCGCCCGCATCAGTGGACGAAAAACCTCGTCGTCTTCGCCGCACTGGTGTTCGACATCAAGCTGCTTCAAATGCAGGCGGTGGTTCCGGCGCTGCTCGGATTCGCCGTCCTCTGCATGTTGTCGTCCGCCGTCTATCTCATCAACGACTGCGCCGACGTCCACGCCGACCGCGCCCATCCGCGCAAGAGCCGCCGGCCGATCGCCAGCGGCGTCGTGCCGGTCCCGCTCGCCGTCGCCGTCGCCGCCCTGCTCATCGTCGTCGGGCTGGCCGCCGCCGCATCCATCGATCCGACGTTCGCCGTCATCGCCGCGCTGTACCTTGCCCTCACCTCGGCCTACAGCTTTCGCCTCAAACACATCGTCGTCCTCGACGTCATCGTCCTGTCGCTCGGATTCGTCCTGCGCGTCGCCGCCGGCGCCGCGCTCGTGCGCGCCGAAAATTTCTCGCCCTGGCTCTACCTCTGCATGTCGCTGCTGGCATTGCTGCTCGGCTTCGGCAAACGCCGCCAGGAGCTCGTCGAACTCGGCGACCGCTCCACCACCCGCCGCATCCTGCGCGAATACAACCTGCCCCTGCTCGATCAGATCGTGTCCATCGTCACCGGCGCTCTGCTCGTCTCCTACATGATGTACTCGTTCTCCGGCGCCAAGCTGCCGGCGAATCACAGCTTCATGCTCACCATCCCCGTCGTCCTCTACGGGGTGTTCCGCTATCTGTATCTCGTGCACGTCAAGGGCGAAGGCGGCGCCCCCGATGAACTCGTCCTGCGCGACCGCCCGCTGCAACTCACCCTCGCCGCCTGGGGCGCCATCGCCGTGGCGGTGCTGTATCTGCAGTAGAAAGTGATAGTGGATAGCAGATAGTGATAGTTTTTTCTCTCTGCTATCACTGCCCACTATCACTTTCTGCTATTACTATCTGCTATCACTCTCCACTCTCTACCGTGACACTCCCTCCTCTCCTCCCCCACCGCGCCATCGAAGACCTGCGCACACTGCATGCGCTCACCGCAACCGAGGCCGGCGCGCAGCGCCTGGCGTGGACGCCGACGTGGGCGCGCGCCCGCGAGTGGTACCGCTCACGCCTGGCCGAGCTGCCCGTCGCGGTCGAGACGGATGAGGCCGGCAACATCTGGGCGACGCTGCCCGGCGCCCGGCCGGAGACGCTGGTCATGGGCAGCCACCTCGACAGCGTGCCGAACGGGGGCTGGCTCGACGGCTGCTTCGGCGTCATCGGCGGGCTGGAAGTGCTGCGGCGCTTCGCCGCGCAGGGCACGCCGCCCGTCACCGTTCAACTCGTCGACTGGGCCGATGAGGAGGGCGCGCGCTTCGGCCGCAGCCTGTTCGGCAGCAGCGCCGTCGCCGGCCGCCTGAACCGCGAATGGGTCGATCGCCTCGTCGACGTCGACGGCGTGCGCCTGCCCGACGCCGTGCGCGCCTTCGGCGTCGACACCGCCACCGCCGAACGCGCCGGCGCGCGCATCGCGAACGCGCGCGCGTATCTCGAAATGCACATCGAACAGGGCCCGGTGCTCGAAGCCGCCGGCCTGCCGCTCGGCGCCGTCGTCGGCTGCTTCGGCATCGAACGCCACGCACTCACGTTCACCGGCCAGGCCGCGCACGCCGGCGCCACGCCGATGCCGCTGCGCCGCGATGCCTTCGTCGCCGCCGCGCGCTTCGCCGTCGAAGTGCGCGAAATCGGCCGCCGCTCGAACGGCGGCGTGTGCACCACCGGCCGCGTGCAGAACACGCCCGGCATCCCCACCGCCGTCGCCGGCGAAACGCGCATCACGCTCGATCAGCGCCACATCGACGCCGCCCGCCTCGCCGACATGCTGGCGCAGGCGCAGGACGCGTCACGGCGCATCGCCGCCGAAGAGGACGTCGCCGTGGCGTGGAGCACGATCTATCGCTCGCCGGTGCAGCCGTTTCATCCGGCGCTGGTCGACCTGTGCGACGAGGCCATCCGCGAGGTCAACGCCGGCGTCTCGCATCGCATGCCCAGCGGCCCCGGCCACGACGCCATCGAAATGGCCTGGGCCGGCATCCCCACCGTCATGCTCTTCGTGCAGAGCCTGCACGGCCTCTCGCACTGCAAGGAAGAGGACACCCGCATCGAACATCTCGAACTCGCCGTCAGCGCGTTCGATCGGCTGGCGGACAAGGCTGCGGCGTGGGCTGTGCAGCACGCACGGTGATGCACGTCCCGCACCCCGGGGCGCTCTCGAATTCCAGCGCCGCTCCGGCCAGCGCCGCGCGCTCACGCATCGATTTCAAGCCGAGGTGACCGTGATAGGTCGCGTCGGGATCGAAGCCGCGGCCGTCGTCGCGGATAGTCATGGTGATCGACGCCTCGTCGGCCGCCAGGTCGACGACGATCTCCGTGGCATGGGCATGTTTGCCGGCGTTCTGCAGCGCCTCGACCGCGATGCGATACATCGCCTCGCGCAGCGGCGCCGGCATCTCCGGCTCGGCTTCGCTCAGGCGAATCGTCAGATCCGCGCCGAATTCGGCCTTGTGCCGGCCGATGATCGCCGCGCACTGCCGGCGCAGCCCGCGCAGCACGCCTTCCTCGTGCAGGCAGTCCGAGCGCATTTCGAAAATCAGCGCGCGCATCTCGGCGAATGCGGCGTCGGCCAGGTCGAGCGCGAATGCGATCGGCTCACGCGCCTGCTCGGTGGCCGGGAGCATCTCGAGGCCGGTGCGCACGCCCATCGATACGCCGAACAACGCCTGGCTCACCGAATCGTGCAGGTCGCGCGACAGGCGTGCCCGCTCTTTTTCGGCTGCCGCTTCCTCGGCGGCCTGCACCGCGCGCAGCCGCATGCGCAGCGAGTCATAGGCCGTCGCCGCCACCTCGGCGAACGATTCGGCGCGGCGCCACTGCGCCACGCGCTCCGCACGCGATCCTTCCAGGACGATGTGAATCAGGCCGCAGACGCCGCTCGCACCGCGCAGCGGCACGACGCCCGTAGCGCCGCCGGCCACAGGCTCGCGCAGCGCGCGCTGCATGGCCGCGGAAAGCACCTGCCCGGCGCACAGCACGCCGTCGTCGTGCGTGCTGCGCACGTCAGTCACGCACAGCTCGGCGTCGATCAGCGCCACGCTCCCTTCCAGGCACGGCACGAACACCAGCAGGTCGCTCAGCGCACGATCGAGCAGTTCGCCGACGTTCGTGCATTGCCCCAGCACCCGCGACGACTCCAGCAGGCGCGCCAGCTCGGAGCGCGACACGCCCCCCGCCGCCCCGGACTCCTCTCGGCGCAGCGGATGCGCCCACTCGCCGATCGCGCGCGCCGCTCGCTCGAAGCCCAGACGCAGCCCGTCCGGCTGCACGAAATCAGGTGTCAGAACGGATGTCTTCTGCATGATGCTCCTCGTCAAAAATTCCTTCCAAAGAAGTAGATCGCCCCTTCGGTGTCAAGAATGTTATTAGAAGTCGCA
>JBIIIA010000352.1:0-3899 GCA_044235195.1 Thermoflexales bacterium | reverse complement strand
CACCCCCGCCCCATACAATGGAGCCATGCGCATCTCCATCGTTCATCAGCCGATTCAGTCGGTCGAAGCCGATCTGCTCATCGTCAATCTGTTCGAAGGCGTGGTTTCTCCGGGCGGCGCGACCGGCGCGCTCGACGCCGCGCTCGGCGGCGCGATCGGCCGGCCGCTGGCGCTGCGTGATTTTCGCGGCAAGCTGAACGAAACGCTGCTGCTCTACGCCGACGGCCGCATCCCGGCGCCGCGCGTGCTCGTCGTCGGCCTCGGCCCGGCGGACGAGTTTTCCCTCGACCGCGCGCGCCACGCGTCCGGCGCCGCCGTGCGCAAGGCGCGCGACCTCGGCTGCCGGCGCGTGGCCACGATCGTGCACGGCGCCGGCATCGGCGGCCTCGACCCGCGCGCGGCGGCGCAGGCCACGGTCGAAGGGGCGCTGCTCGGCGCGTATCAATTTCGCGAACACCGCGCCAACCCGGCCGGCGGCAAGGAGATCGAGGAACTCATCATCGCCGAATTCGACGAGGCGAAGCTGGCTGCGCTGCGCGCCGGCGCCGACGACGGCGTGATCATGGCCGATGCCATCAACGGCGCGCGCCGCCGCGTCAACCTCGCACCGAATTACATGAACCCGGTCACGCTCGCCGAGGACTACGCCGCCATGGCCGTGCGCGCCGGGCTGCGCTGCGAAGTGTTCGACGAACAGCGCATCCGCGCCGAGCGCATGGGCGCGGTGCTCGGCGTGGCGCAGGGCAGCCACGTGCCGCCGCGCTTCGTGGTGTTCGAACATGCGCCGGCCGGCCACGAAACCGAAGCCCCGCTCGTGCTGATCGGCAAGGGCGTGACGTTCGACACCGGCGGCTATTCGATCAAGACCGCCGACGGCATGCTGACGATGAAGGGCGACATGGCCGGCTCCGCCGCCGTCGCCGGCGCCATGCAGGCCATCGCCGGCCTGGCCGTCCCGCGCCGCGTCATCGGGCTGACGCCGCTCGTCGAGAACATGATCCACGGCGGCGCGATGCGCCCGAGCGACGTGCTCACTTCGCGCTCCGGGCTGACGATCGAAATCGCCAACACCGACGCCGAAGGACGCCTGATTTTGGCCGACGCGCTCGACTACGCGCGCCAGTTCGCGCCGCGCGCGGCCGTCGACATCGCCACGCTGACCGGCCTCGCCTCCTCGGCGATGGGCGAGAACATGGCCGCCTGCGTGCTCGACAACGACGAATCGCTGCGCGCCGCCCTGCTGCGCGCCGCCGCCGACGCCGGCGAGCGCCTGTGGCCGATGCCGCTGTGGCCGGAGTACGCCGACAAAATCAAGAGCGACGTGGCCGAGCTCAAGAACACCGGCGGCGCGCGCGGCGGCCTCGGCTCGTCGGCGATCTTCCTGAAGCGCTTCGTCGACGGCGTGCCCGGCGCCGCCGGCTACCCGTGGGCGCACATCGACATGGCCGGCATGGCCTTTTGGTCCGAAACCCGCGGCTGCCACCCGCGCGGCGCCTCGGGCTACGGCGTGCGCACGATGGTTCATCTGGCGCAGACGCTCTGACGAGCACCGGCGCCGACGCGAATTCGATGTCTCTTCCCTTCCGTCTCCTCCTCGATCGCCACTGCGACGGCGCCACCAACATGGCCCGCGACGAAGCGATCGCGCACTCGGTGAACGCCGGACGCCAGCCGCCGACGCTGCGCTTCTACGGCTGGACGCCCCCGGCGATCAGCCTCGGCATGTCGCAGCGCATCGCCGCCGTCGACGAAGCGCGCTGCACCGCAGCCGGCGTCGGCATCGTGCGGCGCAGCACCGGCGGCCTGGCCATCCTGCACACCGACGAATTCACCTACTCGATCGCCATGCCCGCCGGCCACCCGATCGCCGAGGGCGACGTGCTCACGTCGTACCGCCGCATCAGCGAAGCGATCATGGACGGCCTGCGCCGCCTCGGCGTGCGCGAAGTGCAGGCGAACAAAGTAGCGAAGGAAGACAAAGCCACCGGCCCGGTGTGCTTCGAAGCGCCGAGCGACTATGAAGTCGTCGGCTGGGCGCCGACGCCCGACGGGCCACCGCTGCGCAAGCTCGTCGGCAGCGCGCAGTGGCGCCGGCTCGACGGCGTGCTGCAGCACGGCAGCCTGCCGCTGCACGGCGACATCGGGCGCATCTGCGCCTTCCTGCGCGACGCTCCCGAACCGGCGCGCGTCCGCCGGCACGCCGCCACGCTGCAGGAGGCGCTCGGCCGCGCCACGTCGTGGGACGAAGTGGCCGCCGCGTGGCGCCTCGCGTTCGCCGCCGTGCTGGACATCGACTTCACCCCCGGAGAACTCACCGACGACGAGCTCGCCCGGACAGACGAGCTGCTGCGCACGAAGTACGCCGCCGATGCATGGACGCGGCGGAAGTGAATTTAGAATCACGACTGCCGTCATGTCGAATCTCATCGTTCTGATCGATCAACTGGCGCGGCTGGCCGTGGCGCCGCTGCTGTTCGGCCTGATCGCCAGCGCCGCACTGCTGCTCGTCGTGCGCAACTGGCGCATCACGCTGCCGGCGTTGATCGTGCAGTACGTGCTCATGGGCATCCTGCTGGCACGCGTCATTCCGCCCGGCGTAGCCATCATCAAGCCGTTCGCCGGCATCATCGTGTGCCTGGCGCTCAGCCTGGCCGCGCAGCGCGCCGATCACGCGCGCGCCGCACGCGGCGAAAGCATCGCCGCCGAGCGCGTCGTCCGTGTGCGCTGGAGCACGCTGCCTTCCCAGTTCCTCGTGCGCGTCGTCACGGCCGTGCTCGTGCTGACGGCGGCGTTCGGCGCCACGGTGCGCTTCCCACTGCCCGGCGACGCCGCGGCGCTCAGCCTGGCCGCCTACACGCTGATCGCCGGCGCCATCCTGCTGATCGCCAGCACGCCCGACGCGCTCAACGTCGGCATGGGCGTGCTCATGCTGCTGTCCGGCATCGAAATCGGCTACATGCCGCTCGAGCCGAGCATCACCGTCAGCATCCTGCTCGGCCTGATGACGCTCATCGTCGGCGTGGCGGTCGCCAACCTCACGCTGGCGGACGAAGGCGCGGTGCTGCGCTTCGACGATGAGCAGCCGCCGTCGGAAGAGGACGCAGCGGAAGACAGTACAGCCGCGCCCATGCTCGGAGAGGGACGCTGATCATGCTGCCGGCATCCGCCGTCATCGTCCTGATCCCGCTGCTCGGCGGCGCCGCGGCGTTTCTGCTGCGCCGCCTGCCGACGGTGCAGATCGCCGTCGCCGCCGGGCTGTGCGCGCTCGCCGTCCTGCTGCTGTCGCAGCCCATCGATGCGACCGTGCTCGGGATCGACCTCGACGGCCGGCTGAACCTGCTCGGCCGCGTCATGCGCGTGCACGAACAGGATCGACTGGCGCTGCTCACGCTGTTCGTGTGCGCTGCGCTGCTGCTGATCGCGTCGTGGCGCACGCCGGGCCTCGGCGCATTCGCACCGGTCGGCATGCTGCTGCTGAGCGCATGGAGCGCCGCGCTGATGGTCCGTCCGGTGCAGTACGCCGGCCTGATCTTCGTCGTCGCCGGCGCGCTGGGCACGCTGATGATCCAGGCGGAACGCGACGAGCTGGCGTCGACGCTCGGGGCGCGCCGCTTCCTCGTCAGCAGCGTGCTGGCGCTGCCAGCGTTTCTGGGCGCCGGCTACCTGGCGCAGCGCGCGAGCGCCGCAGGCGAACTGAACGCAGTGGCCTCGTACGAACCGGCAGTCGTGCTGCTGCTGCTGGGCGCCGGGCTGGTCATGGGGGCGCTTCCGTTGTTCACATGGGTGTACGCCACTGCGCAGGACGCCCCGCCGCTGGCCATGGCGTTTCTCAGCACGGTGGGCGCCGGCGCCGTTGCGTTTCTCCTGCTCACCTTCATGCGCGAGTTCGAATGGTTCCG
>JBIIIA010000351.1:0-3902 GCA_044235195.1 Thermoflexales bacterium | reverse complement strand
GCCGATCGATGGCATTCGCAAGGGCGTCGGCATGCTCCATCAGGACCCGCTCGACTTTCCGGCGCTCACCGTGCTGGAAAATTTTCGGGCCATGGCCGGAGGCGGCAAGTGGTACTCCGCCGCCGACCTGCAGGCGCTGGCTGCCGAATTCAATTTCACGCTCGACCCCGACGAGACCGCCGGCAATCTGACCGTCGGCGAGCGGCAGCAGCTCGAGCTGCTGCGCCTGCTGGCGCTCGGCGTGCGCACGCTGGTTCTCGATGAACCGACGACGGGCATTTCCGCACACCAGAAGGATCAGCTGTTCGCTGCCATGCGCACGCTGGCTGCGCAGGGCAAGTCGGTAATCTTCGTTTCGCACAAGCTCGAGGACGTCGAGGAAGTGTGTCACAGCGCCACGGTGATGCGGCGCGGCCGCGTCATCGGCAGCACGGCGGTGGTGAAGGGCGACGCCACGCTCGGCGCGCGCCTGGTGGACATGATGTTCGGCCGTGAGCTGGCGATGCCGAACAAGCCGAACACGGCCGCCGAAGAGCCGGCGCTGGCGCTCGAAGGCGTGGTGCTGTCCGACGATCGCCTCGAGGTGCGCGTGCCGAAATTCGTCGCGCGCTGCGGCGAGGTCATCGGCCTGGCCGGCCTCGAAGGCAGCGGACAGCGGCAGTTCATCCTCGCCTGCGCCGGGGTGGAATCGCCCGCCCACGGCCACCTGCGCCTGCGCGGCGCGGATTTGACGCATAAGCCCTACGCTGCATTTCAAGCCGCCGGTGTGTGCTACATCCCGGCCGATCGACTGCGCGAGGGACTGGTGCCGGGCCTGTCGATTCAGGAGCACGTGGCGCTGCGCGACGCTCGGCGCCGCTTCTTTTTGGATCCGGCCGCCATGCTCGCCGGCGCCGAGCGGGCGATCGCCGACTACAAGATTCGCGGCACGCCGACTTCGCTCGTCGAACGGCTGTCGGGCGGCAACCAGCAGCGCACGCAGCTGGCGCTGATGCCGCCGAATCTCTCGCTGATCCTGATGGAGCACCCGACGCGCGGCCTCGACATCGATTCGACGATCTGGATCTGGAAGCTGCTCATCGAGCGCTGCGCGCAGGGGGCGACGATCATCTTCGCCAGCTCCGACCTCGACGAGATCGTGCAGTACAGCGACCGAGTGCTGGTATTCTCCGGCGGCAACGTGTCCGAGCCGATCGGCACGCAGGGACTGACCGCCGACAGGCTCGGCGAAATGATCGGAGGCCGATTTTGAAGCCCGTGCGATTTCTCCGCGCCGTGCGCCTGACGCAGGCCATTTCTCTCTTTTTTGCGGCACTGCTGATCGTGCTGGTGATTCTGCCCACGCAGCAGTCGCCGGCGACGGTCATCGGCACCATGCTGTCCGGCGCGTTCGGCTCGTGGGAGATGGTGGCGCGCGCGGCGACGACGCTGGCCCCGGTGCTGCTGTGCGCCGCCGGCCTGGCGTTCACCTTCAGCGCCGGGCTCTATAACCTCGGCGTGGAAGGGCAGGTGCTGGCCGGCTCCATCGCTACGACTGCGCTCGTGCGCGTCTTGTTTCCGGAAGGCGGCGAGGCGCTGGCGCCGCCGGTGGTCATCATGGCGCTGGGCATCGTCGCCGGCTTCATCGGCGGCATGCTGTGGGGGCTGCTCGCCGGCCTGCTGCACGTGTACGGCCGCATCAGCGAAATCTTCGCCGGGCTCGGCCTGAACTTCGTGGCGCAGGGCATGGCGATCTTCCTGATCTTCGGCCCGTGGAAGCGCGCCGGCGTGGCCAGCATGTCGGGCACGGCGCTGTTCGACGAAAGCGTGTGGCTGCCGGTCATCGGCGTCACCGAATTGAGCCCGGCGGCGCTGGTGCTGGCCGGCGTGGCGCTGATCGTCGCGCTGGTCGTGCTGCGCAACACGGTGTTCGGCCTGCGGCTGCGCGCGGTCGGTCATAGCCTGCGCAGCTCGTTCATCCTCGGCATCCCGGCCACGCAGCACATGCTGAGCGCGTTCGCCATCTGCGGCGCATTCGCTGGGCTGGCCGGCGCCACGCAGGCGCTGGCGGTGTTTCATCGGTTGATCCCGGGCATCAGCAGCAACCTCGGCTATCTCGGCCTGCTGGTGGCCATGCTGGCGAACTACAACCCGATCTGGCTGCTTCCGATCGCGGCGTTCTTTTCGGCGCTCAACATCGGAGCGCTCAAGCTGCCCAGCGAGCTGAAGGTCGAATCGTCGCTGGCCGGCGTCATTCAGGGCATTTTGGTGCTGGCTGTCCTGCTCGGGCGCGGCCTGCCGAACTGGCCGGCTGCCCGCGCGCTCGATCGCAAGGTGCGCACGAAGCTCGGCCTCGACGACGACGCTGCGGCCTGATCGAGTCTGCTCCGGCGTGCGTCTTCAGGCCGTCGGAGCATTGGCCCGATTCATCGCCATGTCGATGCCGGAGGTCAGCCACAGTTCGACGGCGGCCACGCTGCGGTCGATGAGCTCGGTGACGTCGGCCTGCTCGCCGGCATCGAAATTCTGCAGCACGTAGGCGGCCGGATCCATGCGGCCGGGCGGCCGGCCGATGCCCAGGCGCAGGCGCGGAAATTCCTGCGTGCCGATGGTTTGGATGATCGACTTCATGCCGTTGTGTCCGCCGGCGCTGCCGCCCTTGCGCATCCGCAGCTGTCCACTCGGCAGGTCGAGTTCGTCGTAGAGCACCAGCAGATCTTCCGCCGTGGATTTGTAGAACTTGAGAACCGGGCCGACGCACTGGCCGCTGACGTTCATGAATGTCTGCGGCTTGACGAGCGCGACCTTGACGCGGGCGATCTCGCCGAGCGCGACCATTCCCTTCGACATCATTTTGTCGAAGGTGAGTCCGTGCTTGCGGGCGAGCGCGTCGACGGCCATGAAGCCGATATTGTGGCGCGTGCGTTCGTACTGGCGTCCGGGGTTGCCGAGGCCGGCGATGATGCGGCGGCGGTTGTCGTCCATGATGGGGCAGATTCCGTAAGAGATGCGATAGGAAATGCGAACGGCGATGCGAAGTTCAGGAGCTGTAGTCGATCGGCCGGTGAAAAAACCTTCGCAGCGCAGCGAGCAGCACCGACTTTGCGACGGCGTAGGCGAGCAGCGCGCCGAGGGCGATGGCGGCGATGCGCACGCCGCGCAGGAAGCCGGCGGGGATGCGCTCTGCTGCGTCGGTGAGCGCACCGAGCACGTCGCGTGCGGCGTCGAATTCATTCGGTGCCGTGGTGCGCGCCGGGTTCGCGTTCAGCGCTGGCTGCTGTGTGGCGACCGCTGCGGCCGCGGCGTTGCTGATCTTGAGTCCGGTGACCACGGCGAAGAAGTTGCCGTCGGTGGCATAGACCTGCAGTCGCAGGATGTACTCGCCGTCGGCGAGGGCGCGCGTGTTCCATGTGGCCAGCGTGCCGTTGGCGACCGCTTGCTGTGCGCCGCCGATCGTAATCCAGACGGGATCGGGAGAAGCAACGGCATAAGCCACTTCGTAGCGCAGAAAATTCGGGGCGACGGCGGTGCCCTGAATCAGCGCCGCGCCGCGAATCTGTTGATCGGCGATGGGCGAAGTGATGCGCGCCACCGGCACGGCCGGCGGCGGCGTGGCTTCCTGCGCGCGGAGCGGGGCGGCCGCGGCGATGGTCGCGGCGAGCGCGCCGATGAGTGCGCGAACGGTGCGGGCGTGCCGAAACATGGTGGCGAAGTGTACTACCCGGCGAATATGTCTTTGTCGCACGGGTGCATCCGCCGTTTGGGGCGAGTTGCTCACGCCTCACCCCCTGACCCCTCTCAAGGGGACATTGATTCGCGCCTACGCCTCACTCCCTGACCCCCTCTCCCCCTCAATTTCGCTTCGGCTCTGATCGAGCAGCGCTCTTGCTGGCGACGCGAAATTTCGGCGAAGAGGGGGCGCG
>JBIIIA010000350.1:0-3910 GCA_044235195.1 Thermoflexales bacterium | reverse complement strand
CCCGGCTCGTCTTCGACGAGCAGCGCGCTCTCGCACTCCGGCAGCAGCAGCGCGATCAGCTCGTGCATCGGCCGCGCGCCTTCTTCGACGTTGTCCACCAGCACATGGCGACTGCGCGCCAGCAGATAGTCGCGATACGCCGGATGCGGCAGCAGAAAGCGCCGGTACACGTCCGTCAGCAGCGCGTAGTCCAGCACGCCGTGCTGCAGGCAATGGTTGCGGTAATCGAGAGCCGCCTGCTGCGCCGCGCCGTACGCCAGCAGGCGGCGCGACTCGCCGCTCCACGCGCTCGCCAGCCGCTGCGCCAGTTCGTCCAGCGGAAATCCACTCACCGCGGATTTGTTCACGTCGTCCAGCACCTGGCTGACCAGGCGCGAACGCTGCTGGCCGAGATCGTCGAACGCCGGCAGATACGGCGTCATGCACGCATTCAGCAGATGCTGAGCGGCCTCTACGTTCAGAAAAACCGGCTCAGCGCTCGGGTCGGCGAAGCCAGCCGACCGCGCGACCAGCGGGAAGAACAGCGCCGTGTGCCGACGCGCCAACGCCGGAAACGTCGTGATCGTCTCCGGTGAAACGAACGGCTGCGCGCGCCGCATGCGCTGCTGCGCGCGGCCCCCCATCGTCAGGCACAGGATGCGATCGGGGCGCACTCCGTCGCGCAGCAGCTCCGACAGACGCGCAGAAATGCGCGCGGATTTTCCCAATCCGGCGTGGCCGCGAAGATACAGGCGCGCAGGAGAAGCGGTCATGTAGGCATGCCGCCGCCGTGGATGGTGCGAATCCACGGCGGCGGCACAGCACGCTACGAATTCGCGATCTGCGTCACCTTGAACTTGATCGGGCCGTCGGGGGCCTGAATCTGGAACTGCTCGTGCAGCTTGCGCCCGATCAGCGCCTTGCCCAGCGGCGACTCGTGGCTGATGCGGCCGTGCAGCGGATCCGCCTCGGCCGAACCGACGATGTGATAGTGCTCGTGGCTGCGCGTGCCCACTTCCGTCACCGTCACCTTGCTCCCCAGCTGCACTTCGTTGACCGGGCCGGTCATCTCGATCAGAATCGCGTTCGCCAGGATCGCCTCGATGTCCATGATTCGCCCTTCGACGAACGCCTGCTCGTTCTTCGCCTCGTCGTACTCCGGGTTCTCCTCGACCTCGCCCTCCGCCATCGCCTCGCGCAGGCGCTGCGCCACTTCGGCGCGCCGCACGGTGCGAAGATGCTCCAACTCATCCTCCAGACGCTTCATCCCCTCGGGGGTCAGGTATTGCTGGTCGTGCATCTCTCTCTCCCTCTTCGAACTAACGATCATCGCTCTATCGTGCTCGCCTCTGCGCCGCTCCGACATCCGTCTTTCGGCCATCTTCGGCATCCATCGACCTTGCATGATCGACGGTCGCCGTTCGACTTCACCGTACGATGAGAAAAGCCGCCCGCTTACAGTTTCTGTTTCGGGCGGCTCGTCGATCGTCGTATTCACCGGCTACATGAGCACGTGCGAAAAGCATAGCACACCCGCTACACTACGGTAACCATGAAACTCGTCCAGGTAGAACTTTTTCAGATTAAGTGGCCGTTGTTGTCCCCGTTCGAGACCAGCTTCGGCGTGTCGTACGACAAGGAAGCCATCCTCGCCAAAGTCACCAGCGCCGACGGCCTGGTCGGCTGGGGCGAGTTCGCCGGTGACGGGCCGGGCTATTCGTACGAAACGCTGCAGACCGGCTGGCACATCGCGCGCGACTATCTCATCCCGCTGCTGTTCAAGGCGCCGTTCGATCTGCCCACCGAGGCCCCGGACCGCTTCGCGTGGGTGCGCGGCCACAACATCTGCAAGGCCATGCTGGAAGCCTGCCTGTGGGACATCGGCGCACAGCAGGCCGGACTCTCTCTGCGCGATTACATCGGCAAGCTCAGCGGCCACACCGACCTGAAGGACAGGCTGGCCGTCGGCGTCAGCATCGGCATTCAGCCGACGACCGAGGCGCTCGTCGAGCGCATCCTGCGCTTCCGCGCGGACGGCTACCACCGCATCAAGATCAAGATCAAGCCCGGCCGCGACCTGCAGGACGCCCGTGCCGCCCGCGCCGCCATCCCCGGCGTGCCGCTGATGGTGGACGCCAATTCGGCCTACTCACTGAACGACATCGGCATGCTCAAGCAGATGGACGACCTGGATCTGCTGATGATCGAGCAGCCGCTGGCCTACGACGACATTTACGAACACCACAAACTGCAGCGCGAACTCAAGACGCGCATCTGCCTCGACGAGTCCATTCACGGCCCCGGCGACGCGCGCTTCGCCCTGGAGCTCGGCGCGTGCAAGATCATTAATATCAAGCAGGGCCGCGTCGGCGGCGTGACGAAGGCGCTCGCCATCCACGACATCGCCATGCAGGCCGGCGCGCCGGTCTGGAAGGGCGGCATGCTCGAAACCGGCATCGGCCGCGCGCTCAACGTCGCGCTCGCCGCCCTGCCCAACTTCAGCCTGCCCAGCGACCTCAGCGCCAGCAACCGCTACTTCCACGAGGACCTCATCGAGCCCGGCTTCGCCCTCGACAAGGACAACATGCTGCCCGTGCCCACCGGCGTCGGCCTCGGCGTGACGATCCACGAAGAGCGCCTGCGCAAGGCCACCGTGCGCAGCGAAGTGTTCAAGGCCTGACATGCGCATCGGCCTGCTCGGCGGCACGTTCGACCCGCCGCACATCGGCCACCTCGTACTCGGCGACCAGGCCTGGCAGCAGCTGGGCCTGGACGAGGTGTGGTTCACGCCGGTCGGCCAGCCGCCGCACAAGGCCGGCCGCGTCGTCAGCGCCGCGCCGCACCGCACGGCCATGACGCGCGCGGCGATCGGCGGACATGCCGCGTTTCGGCTGTGCGAGCTCGACGTGCAGCGGCCGGGGCCGCACTATTCGCTCACACTCATGCAGCTCCTGCGCGAGCGGCATCCCGAGCACGAGTGGTTCTTCCTGATCGGCGAGGATTCGCTCGCCGATCTGCCGAAATGGCATCGGCCGGACGCGCTCATCGAGCTCGTCACGCTGTGCGTCGCCCGCCGCCCCGGCAGCCGCGCCGACCACGGCGACGTCTTCGCCTTCCTGCCTGCCCTCCGCGAGCGCCTGCGCTGGATCGACGCGCCGCTGCTGGATCTGTCGTCGAGCGATCTGCGTGCCCGGCTCGTCGACGGCCGCTCAGTGCGCTACCTCGTGCCTGATGCCGCGCTGGCCTACGCCGAGATGAACGCGGTGTATCGGCGGGTGCGGGAATGAATCACGCATCCGCCTCGTGCAGGTGATAACGCTTTTTCAGCGCCTGCAGCAGTTCATCGTCGGCATCGTCACGAATTTCGAATTTGCCGATCCATCGCTGCACGAAGCTTTTGGCGGGCCGCGGAGAAGACTCTTCCGCCGCGTGACGCAGCAACTCTTCGATCAACGCCGATACGTTCGTGCGCCGCACCTGCGCCACAGCCTTCGCCATGCGAAGAACCTCCGGATCCAGCGTAACCGTCACTCTCGTCTTCATGATGCATACTTTACCGCAGTATGCATACTCCCGTTCGCCGCAAATGCGGACGCTCTCCACGTGGTCTCGTACGAGATTCAGAGTTTCGCCGCGGATTTGCCTCACCCCGGCCCCTCTCAAGGGGAGATTGATTTCGCCGCGTTTTTGCATCCACGCGTTGACGCGCGCCGGGCGTGCCCGGGCCGCGCCGTCGGCGCAAGCCCGGGCTGTCGTGGCGTCGCTCCTTCGGAGCTCTCGCTCGCACGGAAGATCCTCGGACATCGGAAGAAATTCACGGCCAAGCATGAGCGCCAACGGCGCGGAATGCCGAGGCATGCCGGGATCGAGCCCCGAAGGGGCGGTTGCCGCGACAGCCCGGGCCGTCGCCCTGAAGGGGCGAAAGGCCCGG
>JBIIIA010000349.1:0-3912 GCA_044235195.1 Thermoflexales bacterium | reverse complement strand
AGTCGAACGCGTTCGCATCGCGGCCGTCCCCATCGTTGCCCGCTGCCGCCGTTGAGATGAAATCGTAGCCGGGCAGCACGCGGCCGGCCAGATCCGCGTGCGTCAGCACGCCAGTGTCGATCACCGCAACCACGATGCCGAGCGAACCGGTCGTCACCGCCCACGCGCCGGCGAAATTCGCCCCATATACGCCGTTCCCCGGCGCAAAGTACCCCCACTGATCGCTGTAACCGGGGTCATTCGGCGTCACGGCGCTCGGAAACATGCGCACGTCCGGTTCGGCGTATTCCACGCTCGGGTCGGCGGCGATCACACGAGAAAGCTTCGCCGCCTCGTCCAGGGACATCTCCCGATCCAGCCGCAGCACGTACGCATCCGTGTCGAACGTGCGCACGAAGCTGAGCTTGACGCCCGTCTGCGCGTTCAGTCGCTGAATTTCGGCGTCTCGAACGCTTAGCGCATCGGCCTCCCCGCGTGCGAGCGCGGCGCCGACACCGGAAGACGCCCGATACCGCACGATGAGCTGGTCCGTGTGCGCAGCGGCCGAGTCGATCGACGCGCTCTGCTCACCCCCGCGAAGACCCGGTGCCTGCGCCGCAGCGGTAGCTGGCGATCGCAGGAACAGCAAGATGCCGATCAGTATTGCAATCACCGGATCATTTTTGCTTTTATGCATTTTTCTAATAATACTTTACGCACCGATTTTGAAAGCGGCGAATCCGCCCAACTCGAAGGTGCATCCCATCGGCCAGATATAATCCGGCCGCGGTCCGCCTGCGCATCGATGCGCAGCGACTCCGAACGACCGCTGGAGCAAAGAGAGGTACTTCGAATGCAATCTCATTTCCGCGCCGTCGCACTGCTGGCGGCGGGCACACTCACGCTGGCCGCATGCGGCGCGGTGCCGGCCAACGTGCCGACGCCGACGGCCGTCGGCGCCACGCCGACCTCCGGCGCCGTGCTGCCGACCGCCACACCGTCGCCGAAGGCCACGGCCGACACGTCGAAGGCGCGCCAGACGGACGGCGACCGGCCGTACGCCAAGTTCGCCCCGCAGCAGCGCGGCAGCATTTCCAGCGAACCACCGGCGCTGTCCATCGACGTGACGAAGAAATATCTCGCCACGATCGTCACCAGCAAGGGCAATATCATCGTCGAGCTGGACCCGGCGGCCGCCCCCAACACGGTCAACAATTTCGCTTACCTGGCCAATCAGGGCTTCTACGACGGCCTGACCTTTCACCGCGTCGAGCCCGGCTTCGTCATTCAGGGTGGCGACCCGGCCGGCAACGGCTCCGGCGGCCCGGGCTATGACGTCCCACCCGAAATCAACCTGAAGCACGTCGACGGCGCGATCGCCATGGCCCGCACCAGCGGCCCGCCGGAGACCACGCCCAACAGCGGCAGCCAGTTCTACATCACGCTCGGCGCACAGGCGGCGCTCGACGGCCAGTACACCTCCTTCGGCCGCACCGTTTCCGGCATGGAGATCGCCCAGCAGATCGCGGTGGGCGACGTGATCGAACGCATCGACGTCGTCGCCGCCGACGGCTCCGATGCCAAGATCGCCGAACTGTTGCCGACCGTCGCGCCGCAGCCGACCGCCGTCCCGGTCCCGGCCACGTGCAGCGCCGTGCAGACGAACCTGGTCGACGGCGACCACGTGCGCGGCAGCGACAAAGCCCCGGTCACCATCATCGAATACGCCGATCTGCAGTGCCCGTCGTGCGCGGCGCTCAACCCGTCGATCAACGCGGTGTACGAGCAGGTCAGCGACACGGTGCGCTTCGTCTATCGGCACTTCCCGCTGACCGAGATTCACGACAAGGCGCTCGTCGCCTCGCACGCCGCCGAGGCCGCTCATATTCAGGGCAAGTTCCATGAATACGTCGACGCCCTCTACGCGCGCCAAAACGAATGGGCCAGCGCGCCGATCACGCTGTTCAACGAAACGCTCGCCGGTCTGGCCGCCGAACTCGGCATGGACTCCACACAGTTCGCCGCAGACATGACCAGCGACGCCGTGAAGGCGCGCGTGCAGCGCGACATCGACAGCGGCATGGCGCTGCAGCTGCAGGGCACGCCCACGCTGTTCGTCGACGGACAGCCGCTCGACGCCGCCGCGCTGTCCGATCCTGCCGTGGCTACCGAGCTGCGCAAGTACGCCGAGCAGCGCCAGGCCATCGCCGCCGAAAGCGGCGCGACGCTCTCCTTCACCCAGCCGGAAAACGTCACCGCGAACGGTGAGAAATACCTGCTCACGGTCAAGACGACCAAGGGTGACTTCGAAGTGACCATCGACACGGCGCGCGCGCCGGTCAATGCCAACGCCGTGATCTTCCTGGCGCAGAAGGGCTACTATGACAACGCCCCTATCGAGGTCAACGCCGAACAGGTGAAGGCCGTCATCGTGGGCAGCAGCCAGTCCGTGGGCAACCCCGGCTTCGACTGCGGCGCGGAGAGCACCGGCAGCGACTTCAGCGCCCCCGGCACGGTCGGGTTGAACCCGATCTCACCGATGCGCAACACCGCGCAGCTGGTGTTCTTCTACGAGCAGGCTGCGTTCAACGGCCAGCTGACGGCGATCGGCCAGATCACGTCCGGCCTCGACATCGCCAAGTCGCTGCAGGGCGCTCAGGGCGAAACCAAGGCCGACCGCATCATCTCGGTGACCGTCAAGAAGCTCTAGCCGATGTTCACCCACGTTCTCCGCCCGCGCTTCAGCGACATCGACGTCTACGGCCACGTGAACAACGCGGTCTACCTGACGTATCTCGAGGAAGCGCGGGTGGCGTTCGGGGAAGCCGTCGGGCTGCGACGGCTGTATTCCCGCACCTGCAGCACGATCGTCGCGCACGCCGACATCGACTACAAAGCGCCGGCGTTCCACGGCGACGAGCTGCACATCGACGTGCGCGCCGGCGCCGTCGGCCGCAGCTCCTTCGAATATCTGTACGAAGTGCGCCGACCCGCCAGCGGCACCCGCATCGCCGTCGGCCGCACCGTGCAGGTCTGCTTCAACTTCGAGCTCGACGCCGTCGTGCGCGTGCCCGAAGAATGGCGGCGACTGCTGCTGGCAGATTCGCCGCACAGCGATCCAACCCTTATCCCCTCATCATGACTTCCCCTTCCGCCCTGCTCGCACTGGAAGACGGCACGCTGTGGCCCGGCGTCGGATTCGGCGCACCCGGCGACCGCACCGGCGAGGTGGTGTTCAACACCTCGATGACCGGCTATCAGGAAATTCTGACCGACCCGTCTTACCACGGCCAGATCATGGTGATGACGGCGCCGCAGATCGGCAACACCGGCATCACCCCCGAAGACGACGAGAGCGCCCGCGCATGGCTCTCGGGCTTCGTCGTGCGCGAGCTCAGCCCGCTGGCCAGCAACTATCGTTCGCGCCAGTCTCTCGACGAGTATCTGAAAGACCAGGGCATCGCCGCCATCCGCGACGTCAGCACGCGCGCGCTCGTGCGGCACATTCGCACGCACGGCGCCATGCGCGCCGCGCTCTCGTCCGTCGACCCGGATCCACAGCGCCTCGTGGCGCTGGCGCGCTCGTCACGTGACATGAACGGCCTCGACCTGGCGCGCGAAGTGACGTGCGCCGCGCCGTACGAATGGACCGAGGGCGCCGACGTGGAATGGTATCTCCCGAACGCCCAGCCGGCCTCGCGCCGCGCCCGGGCCTCGTCGCGCGACGGCCTGCGCCACATCGTCGCCTTCGACTTCGGCATCAAGCGCAACATCCTGCGCCTGCTCGCGTCGCGCGGATGCCGCATCACCGTGGTGCCGGCCGCCACCAGCGCCGAACAAGTGCTGGCGCTGCAGCCCGACGGCGTCTTCCTCTCGAACGGCCCCGGCGACCCGTCCGCCTGCAGCTACGCCATCACCACGACGCGCGCACTG
>JBIIIA010000348.1:0-3918 GCA_044235195.1 Thermoflexales bacterium | reverse complement strand
CATGGGACTGCAGCCGAACCAGCCGCTGCTCGGCAAGAAGGTCGACATGGTCTTCATCGGCAGCTGCACGAATTCACGCATCTCGGACCTGCGCGAGGCGGCGGCGCTGCTGAAGGGCCGCAAGGTAGCGGACGGCGTGCGCGTGATGGTGGTGCCGGGCAGCACTCCGATCAAGAAGCAGGCAGAGGCGGAAGGTCTCGACCGCATCTTCCGCGAGGCCGGCGCCGAGTGGCGCGAGGCCGGATGTTCGGCGTGCATCGCAATGAACGGAGATCAGCTGCAGCCAGGCGAGTACGGAATCAGCACGAGCAACCGCAACTTCGAAGGGCGCCAGGGCAAGGGCGGCCGCACGTTCCTCGCCTCACCGCTCACCGCTGCTGCTTCGGCAGTTACGGGCAAAGTCACGGATGCGCGGACGCTCTAGGAATTTTCATGTCTAAATTCGCCTCCATCTCCAGCAAAATCGTCCCGCTCAACGCGGAAAACGTCGACACCGACCAGATCATCCCGGCGCGCTTCCTCAAGGTCACCGACAAGCTTGGCCTAGGCGAGCAGCTGTTCTGCGACTGGCGCTACAACGCCGACGGCTCGCCGAAAGCCGACTTCGTGCTGAACAAAGCCGAAATGAAGGGCCGCCAGGTGCTGCTCGCCGGCGACAACTTCGGCTGCGGCTCGTCGCGCGAGCACGCGCCGTGGGCGCTCACCGGCTACGGCTTCCGCGCGGTGATCTCCACCAGCTTCGCCGACATCTTCCGCAACAACTCGCTCAAGAACGGCCTGCTGCCGATCATCGTCGACAAGGACACGCACGCACAGCTGTTCAGCCTGGTCGAGGAAGACCCGAACTGCACGCTCGCGGTCGACCTGGCATCGCAGACGCTGACGCTGCCGGACGGCCGCGCGGTGGGCTTTCCGATCGACTCGTTCTCGAAAACCTGCCTGCTGAACGGCGTCGACGAAATCGGCTACGTGCTCGGCATGCGCGAACAGATCGAAACGTACGAGAAGGCGCACGCCTGATGCTCTACCCGCGCGAGCACCTCGTCGCCGCCCTGCACTGGCGCGACATGTGCTACCTGGCGCCGACGCCCACGGGCGACGAGCCGCACCTGACCGATCGTGAACTGATCGTCGGGCTGGCGGCGTCGCGCGACGGGCGTCTGCGCTTCGCGCTGGCCGGGCTCTTCCTGCGTCACCCCGAAGTCGCCGAAATCGCGGCGGCGATGCTCGACACGCGCACGATCGACCTGGCGGGGGCGACGGTGCGCCGCCGCGAGCCGCTCGTCGTGGCGGACGCAGTGTGGGACGAAGTCCGCCGGCAGTACGTCGCCGCGCTGTACCTGCAGCGTTTGTGGCGCACGCGCCTGCGGCTGGCGCACGGCCCCACCCCGCTCATCCCGGAGCGCTACACCGCCGCGCTCGGCCTGCCGGGTGGGGAGGAACTGAACGGCGAACGCGGCCTGCGCGCGCTCACCGAAGACAGCACGTTCAACGACTGGTCGAGTTACGAGCAGGTCGTCGACATGATCTGCGACCAGCCGTGCGCCACGCAAGAGCTGTTCGAAGGAGATGCCTGATGCGACCGCCGATCGATCGACTGCGCGTGCATTATTTTCTCGTCAAGCTGGGCGTGGCCTTTCGCCACCCGGCGCGGCTGTATCTCGTCGGCGGCACCACGCTCGTCTACGAAGGGCTGCGCGAGCAGTCGCTCGACATCGACATCGCGTACGAAGTCGAAGATCGCTACGAGGCCGAATTCGCACACGCCATTCGCACGCTCAAGGACGAGCTGCAGATCAACGTCGAGCAGGCGTCGCCGGGTGATTTCATCCCGCTGCCCGCCGGCTGGAAGGAGCGCGCGAAGTTCGTCGGGCGCTTCGGCCAGGTCGACGTGTACCACTTCGATCTGTACAGCACGTCGCTGAGCAAAATCGAGCGCGGGCGCGAAGGCGATTTCCAGGACGTGCTCGCCCTGCTGCGCGCCGGCCAGATCGAGATCGTCGAACTGCGCCATGCGTTCGACAACATCCTGCCGCGCGTCGAGCTCGAAAGTCTCAAGCGCAACCCCGATCGCTTCAAGCGCAATTTCGCCGCGCTCGAATGGATGCTCGAACAGGACGAGGGAGCGATCGAGTAGCACCGCCGAAGAGCGGTCACGCACGATGAACCGACCAGACGGCCCTGCCGCATCCGCCGACGAACCCGTCGATGTCGAGGCGATCATGCTTTCGCTGCGCGCGGAAATTCTGCGACGCCGCTCCGACGCCGAGGCGCACGGAATCGATTTCGACGCGACCGATCGCCGCCTGCCGCGGCCGGTTCGCCTGCCGCCTACACTGCACGACGCGGTGTTCGAAGCACAGGTGCAGGCGAACGCGACGACGCCCCCCATCGCCGTTCCGACCAGCAGATTGCCGATCGTCGGCCGCCTCGTCGATCGGCTGCGCGCCCGCGCACATCGGCTGGCGCGCTCGCACGTCGACTTCGCCATGCGCCGGCAGGCTGCGTTCAACGCGCCGGTCGCCGCAGCGTTGTCACAGCTGGTCGCCGCGCTGGAAGCGGAAGAAGCCGAGCGCCGCGCCCGCGTCGCCGAAATCGCCGACCTGCGCCGCGAAATCGAACGACTGCAGCAGCGCATCGCGGCGCTGGAGCAGCGCGGATGAATCGCGCACGTCGCCGGTTGGCGTTCGTGCTGCCGCGCTACGGGCCGGGCATCCTCGGCGGCGTGGAGAACCTGATGCGTGGGTTCGCCGAACGCCTGCCGCTGCGTGGCCACCACATCGAGGTCTTCACCACGGACGTGACCGACGCCATCACGTGGCACAGCTCCGAAAGCATGACGTCCGAAAACATCGGCGGCGTGCGCGTGCATCGCTTCCCAGTGCGCTGGACCAACCGGCCACGTTTTCGCGAGCTCAACAAGGTGCTGCGCGACGGCGGCCGGCTCACCACCGACGAACAATTTGAATGGGCGTTCTGCGGGCCGCACAGCCCGACGATGTACGACGCGCTGCGCCGCCGGCAAACGGATTTCGATTTGTTCCTCTGCACCCCGTACGCCTTCCCGATCTCTCAATACGCTGCCGCTGCGGTCATCGAGAACGCCGCAGTATGGCCATGTCTGCACGACGAACCGTCGGCGCGCGTGGCGACGACGCACCTGCTGCTGCGCGACGCATTCGGCGTCATCTTCAACACCCAGTCCGAGCGCGCGCTCGCGGAACAGGCGCTCGGCATTCGGCCGCAGCGTGCGTGCACCATCGGGTGCGGCGTGCAGGAGGCGCCGGGAGACGCGCAGCGATTTCGCGAAGAGTTCGGCATCGAACAACCGTTTCTGCTGTACGCCGGCCGGCTCGAGACGGGCAAGAATGTGCACCTGCTGCTTGACGTCTTCGAGGCGTATCGATCGCAGACGAACGACGATGTCCGGCTGGTGCTGATGGGCGACGGTCCGTGCCATCGGCCGGTGCCCGGCGCGATCTACGTCGGCTTCCAGACCGAGCGCAGCAAGCGCGACGCGACGGCGGCCGCGCTGGCGGTCTGTCAGCCGTCCACGAACGAGTCGTTGTCCCTCGTCACGCTCGAGTCGATGCTGGCCTGCGTGCCGGTGCTCGTGCACAGCGCGTGCGCCGTGACGCGCGAACACGTCGTTGCCAGCGGCGGCGGGCTGCACTTCGGCAATGCCGCCACGTTCGCCGCCGCCGTCGATTTCATGATCCGGCGTCCCGAGATCCGCGCGCGCATGGGGCGCTGCGGCCGCCGCTACGCGCAGAGCAACTACGACTGGGATCGCATCCTGACGTTGTTCGAAAATGCGCTCGACGACTGGCTGTGACGCCGTCGCTCCTGCGAATGTCTACAGCGCGACCGGCCGCCCTTCCTGCAGGCTGCGCTTGGCCGCCATCGCCATCGCAAAAG
>JBIIIA010000059.1:0-12586 GCA_044235195.1 Thermoflexales bacterium | reverse complement strand
CGCGAAGGAACAGGACCGTCCCGTCGACGGCGGCAAGCAGGCCGGCGACGAGGGCGCGCTCGATCGGGCGCTGCGCCCGCAGCGGCTCGACGAGCTGATCGGCCAGGACAACGTGCGCGACAACCTGCGCGTGATGATCGCAGCAGCCCGTGCGCGCGGTGAGTCGCTGGACCACATCCTGATCCATGGCCCGCCCGGTCTCGGCAAGACGACGCTGGCGCACATCGCCGGCAACGAGATGGGCACGTCCGTGCGCGTGACATCCGGCCCGGCCATCGAGCGCGCCGGCGACCTCGCCGCGATCCTGACGAATCTGCGCGCCGGCGACATTCTGTTCATCGACGAAATTCATCGGCTGAATCGCGCCGTCGAGGAAGTGCTGTATCCGGCGATGGAAGATCAGGCGCTGGACATCGTCATCGGCAAAGGGCCGAGCGCGCGCAGCGTGCGCCTTAAGCTGCCGCCGATCACCGTGATCGGCGCCACGACGCGCCTGGCGCTGATGACCGCGCCGCTGCGCGCGCGCTTCGGCGCCCAGCTGCGCGTGGATTTCTATCCGGTCGCGGCGGTCGAGTTGATCGTCGGCCGCGCGGCGCAGCTGCTGAATACGCCGCTCGACGACGACGCGCGCAGTGAGGTGGCGCGCCGGGCGCGTGGCACCCCGCGCGTGGCGCTGCGCCTGCTGCGCCGCGTGCGTGACTTCGCGCAGGTCAAGGGCGACGGCCGTGTCACGCGCGATCTCGCGGTCGGCGCGCTGTCGCTGCTCGAAGTCGATCCGCTCGGCCTTGACGACATCGATCGCCGCGTGCTGCGCGCGATCATCGAAAAATTCAACGGCGGGCCGGTCGGCCTCGAGACGCTCGCCGCCAGCATCAGCGAAGAGAGCGACACCATCATGGACGTGGTGGAACCGTACTTGCTGCAGCTCGGATTTCTCGACCGCACGCCGCGCGGCCGCATCGCCACGGCGCGCGCGTATTCCCATTTCGGCGTTCCGTATACGCGGCAGGAGCAGGGTCAGCTCGGCTTGTAGGGCGCGTGAATGTGCAGCGCCAGCAGAATCTCGTTCGCGGCTGCGAAACGCCGTGCATTGTGCGACAGCAGCAGATCGCATTCGCCGCGCTCGATGACGATCCATTCGCCCGGGCTGCGCATGCGCCGCTCGTGCAGGGCGGCGATAAGTTCCACCACTGTGTCGCGCAGGCCGTGCGCGCGCTGATAGCCGCGCAGTGCGGAGAGCGGCTCCATCGTCAGCGGCTCGAGCATCCATCCGCCGTGCGCGAGAAAGTCGCTCCACGTTCCCGGGCTGCACAAGTGCTCGCCTTCGTTCCACAGCAGCGTCGTCGCCCACGGTCGTTCGCTCGCCGGCGGCCGCATGCCTGTGCCGAGTCGCTCGAGCACACGACGCCTGGCCGGCGGCGCTGCGCGCTGCATCTCATCGAAGAGCGAAGTTCGTCCGGATCGGCCCGGGCTGCGGAGGCTCGAGTCGTCGTGGATGACGGCCGCGGCGCTGGTCGGTGTGAGCTCCATCACGATCTCGCGCCCGTCCATTCGCTGCACGAAGAGCGGCCCCTCGCGGCGCAGGGCGAGCGAATCTTCTTTCTCGCGCGCGAGAAGGGCGCAGCGCACGAGGTCGAACAACATCACGCCGCGGTGCAGCTCAGTGATCGTCGTGGGGTGAATGCAGCGTTCGAACTCCGGTCGCAGCGGCGTCCGAGCTTCGGTGGCGGTTTCGGATTTCATCATCGTCGTGTGCTACAACTTTGCGGCATGTTCATTCGAGCGTTTGCGATTATCGCAGCCGTATCGTTCGGCGTGGTCGGTGCTTCGCCGTCGTCAGCGCAGGACGCCTCCGATGCGTTCATTTCGCCGCGCCTGACTTCTGCACCGACGCCGCTGCGCGCCGGCGTGCGTCATGTGCTGGCGGCGCGCGTGTCGGGCGGCGGCGACGTCGTCGAGCTCATGGTGGACGGCGTCGCCGTGGCGCAGGCGCGCGCGCCGCGCGGCGCCGTCGGCTTCGTCGCATTTCCGTGGACCCCGACGCGCGACGGTGATCATGCGATCGAAGTGCGTCGCGGCGGCATCGTCGTCGTTCCTGCCGCGTCGGTGCGCGTCTTCGGAGCGGACGGCGCGCCGGGCAGCATGGTTTCGATTCCGGCCGGCGCGTTCACGATGGGCAGCGCCGTCGGCGGCGACGAGTCGCCGCCGCATCGCGCGACGCTCGCGGCCTTCGCCATCGATCGCTATGAAGTGACCGTGGGCGAATTTCGACAGTTCGTGCGCGCGACGAATCGTCGCACTTCGGCCGAGGAGGCCGGGCGCACGCACGAGCAGACGTGGCGCATCGACGCGGTCGGCTCGTCGTTCGATCGCCCGGTGCGCTGGGTGTCGTGGTACGACGCCGATGCGTACTGCCGTTGGCGCGGCGCACGGCTGCCGACGGAAGCCGAGTGGGAGCGCGCGGCGCGCGGCGTGGATGCCCGCGCATATCCGTGGGGTGAGGCGTTCGATGAAGCTGCGGCGCGCGCCGGTGACACGTCGCCCGTGGGATGGCACGCGCGCAATCGGTCGCCCGACGGGATGTTCGACGCCGCCGGCAATGTGTGGGAATGGGTCCAGGACTGGTATCGCCCGGAGACCTATCAGCGCGGCGATGCGACCGATCCGCAGGGGCCGGAGCAGGGCGATCAAAAAGTCGCGCGCGGCGGATCGTTCAGCAACGCTCCCGAAGATCTGCGCACGACGAAGCGCATCAAGGTCGATCCTCCCGCGACGGCGGCGGACATCGGGTTCCGCTGTGCGAAGTCGGAATCGCGGTGATAATCCTCGGCCAGCCATGGCACCTCAGAGAACGGAGAGCCACACACTGGCGTGGCTGCCCGATGTCGATCCCGAATCGTTCGCCGCGACGCTCGTTGCCTTCGCAAACAGCGACGGCGGCACGATTGTGCTCGGCTACGACGAACGTGGACGAGCGGTTGCCGCCCTCGGCGTCGAAGACGTCGAAGCGGCGCTGCGGCGTGCCGCGGCGTCGACGCGTCCACCGGTGAAGGCCTCGCTCGAGGCGACGGGCAAATCCACCGGGCCGCGCGTCCTCGTGCGCGTGCCGCGCAGCGACGAGCTGCACTCGCTGGCGGACGGCCGTGTGTTCGTGCGCGGCGCGCGTGAAAATCGTGCCCTTACCGGTGACGAAATTCGCGGGCTGGCGACGTCGAAGCAGAACGGAGACTACGAATCCGAGGTCGTCGCCGGCGCGGCGCTGTCGGATTTCGACGACGACCTCGTCGCCGAGTACATCGCCAAATACGAAGTGCGCTCACGGCGCCGCACGGGGATCGAGCCGTCGACGGCTGCTGCCGCTGCGCCGCTGCTGCGCGACATCGGCGCGCTCGATATGCACGGGCGGCCGACGGTCGCCGGCCTGCTGCTGTTCTGTCGCAATCCGCAGGCATTCCTGCCGCAGAGCGGCGTGGTGTTCGTGAAATTCCCCGGCGTGGAGCCGCGCGGCGATCAGGGGCGCGTCGGCTATGGGCGGCGCGAGGAAATCGGCGGCCCGCTGTCACGCGTGATTCAGCGCACGTGGCAGGTGGTGTTCGAGGAGATGCGCGTGGGCGCGATCGTGAAGGGGCTGGAGCGCGAGGAAGTGCTCGAGTATCCGGAGTTCGCCGTGCGCGAGGCGCTCGTCAATGCGGTGTGTCATCGCGACTATCGGCTGCGCGGCCGGCGCATCGAAGTACGCAAGTACGCCGATCGCCTGGAGATCATTTCGCCGGGCGGCCTGGCCGGCTACATGACGCTCGACAACATCATCGAGGAGCATTTCTCACGCAACCCGCGCATCGTGCAGGGGCTGTTTCAGTGGGGCTACATCGAAGAGCTCGGGCTGGGCATCGATCGCATGATCGAAGACATGGTGGCGGCCGGCCAGCCCGCGCCGAAATTTCATGCCACGTCGTACAGCTTCACGGTGACCTTGTCGAATGTCCGCGAACGTCGTTCTCCGACGATTTCCGTCGGGATGTCGTCCGCGTCCGAGCCGGCGGCGTCGCGCGGCGTGTGGAACGAGCGGCAGATGCTGGCGATCGCCTATCTGCGCGAGCACGGCCGCATCACGAATCGCGACTATCAGACGCTGTGTCCGGACGTGTCCGCTGAGACGCTGCGCAGCGACTTGTCCGTGCTGGTCGAGCGCAACATGCTGCTGCGCGTGGGCGAGAAGCGCGGCACGTACTATATTTTGAAATGACGGTTTGAAATGACGGTTCGACGCCGCGCGCACGGGCTAGCCCGGCCGCGTGCGCTGCACGTCGTCGACGACGCGCAGTGCACCCATCGTCACTCCGGCCGTGCTCTGGCCGGGAAAGATCGAATCGCCGACCAGCCAGGCGTTGCGCACCCCGGTGGACGGCCCACGTGCGGTGAAGATGCTGGTGAACGGGAACCCGCCCACGCCGCCGCGATGGCGTCGCGTGTAGAAGCGGAAAGTCACCGGCGTGCCCTCGAGCTGCAGCCGGATGCGTGAACGCAGCCCGGGCACGGCGCGTTCGGCGTGCGCGAGCATGGCTTCGGCGTAGCGCTCGACGCGCTCTTCGTATTCCTGGCGTCCGCCTTCTTTTTCGCGCAGCGCCCACCAGTCGGCGGTGCGCGTGTGCGTGGAGATCGTCAGCGTGCGCTGTCCGGCCGGCGCGCGCGCGGCGTCGCCCGGCATCGAGAACGACAGGAACACGGAATTGGTTTCGCCGAGCGGACGCGCGTAGTCGGCGACGACCTGATGATGCTCCACGCCGAGGTCGATGTCGGGGTGATCCTCGATGCCGAGGTACAGCGTGAACGCGCCCCACTGGTCGCGCCGCGATGCGGCTTCGCGGCGCAGCACGGCCGGCGTGGCGGCGCCGGCCAGGCGGGCGAAGTCCCACGGCGTCAGGTTGGCGACGACGGCGTCGCACGCGAAGCGCGCGCCCTTGTTGGTGTGCACGGCGACGATGCGGCCGTCCTCGATTTCGAAGCGCGTGACTTCCTGGCGGTAGTGTATTTCGCCGCCCTGCGCGAGCAGTGCATCGACGAGTTGGCGTGCGATCGTGCCGATGCCGCCGACGACGTGATTGACGCCCTTGCGCGGCAGGTCGGCGGCAGCGGCGCCGAAGAGAGCGCTGGCCTGATCTGACGTCGTCTGAGCGCTGATCAGCAGCTGGGAATCGAGAAAAGTGCGCGCCGCGCGATCGCGCACGCCGGACGCATGCGCCCATGCGCCCATGGTGCGCGTGAGCAGCGGCAGCGTCGGCAGCGTATCCGGGCGCAGGGCGGCGGCGGTGCGCCACAGGTCGCTGAGCGAGGCGGGCGGCCACGCCGGTCGGCGCGCGGCGAACGACCAGACGGCGTCGCTGATGTGTTCGCTGGTGCGGAAGAAGCGCAGGATGGCGTCGCGGTCGGGCGCGTCAGCGAATGTCCGCGCCAGTTCGGCGTGCCATGCGTCTTCGACGCCGAAGCGCGTGACGGCGCGGTCGGGCAGGTGCACGCGCCACGCCGGTTCGGCCGGGCGGATCTGCCAGTCGATGTCGAGCGCGCGGCCGACGACGTCGTGCGGGCCGCCGGGCTGGAAGCCGCCGGCGAGCGTGGCGCCGGCGTCGAAGCGGTAGCCCTTGTGGAAGAACGTGCCGGCGCAGCCGCCCGGATAGACGTGCGCTTCGAGGAGAGTGACGCGGTGGCCGGCCTTGGCGAGCAGCGCGGCGGCGGTGGCGCCACCGACGCCTGCGCCTACGACGACGATATTCATCGGGGCGCAAGGCTACGGCAGGCGGGTGAGCAGGGGATGAGCGGGACCGCTCACGCCTTTCGCGAGGCCGCCATCCAGATCACCGCGCCGACCAGCGCCATGCACACGGTGCTCAGCGCGCCGATGTGCGGATCGGTGGCGCTGGCGATCGCCCCGGCCAGCAGTGCCGAAAACGCCAGCACGCTGCTCATGATCACCGAGTCGAGCGCCATGACGCGCCCGCGCACGTGGTCGGGCGCCGACGCCTGCACGATCACATTTGAAAACGTCCACACCAACGCCCCGCCGGCATGTCCGACGAACGTGCCTGCCATTCCGATCCACACGTTATTACTGAGCGCAAAAATCGCGTAGCCGGCGATCGATACGAACATTCCTGCACGAATTGCCTTTTTCAACACGTCGTGCTCATGCAGCGAAAACAACGTGCCGAACAGCAGCGGCGTGATGAATGCTCCGACGCCGCGCGCGGCATACAGCCAGCTCGTCCCGGCGTCGCCCATGTCGTACACCTTCAGAGCGAAGATCGAATACAACCCGACGCCGCCGAACGTCCATGCCCAGGCCAGTTTGATCAGCACGAAGGCGCGCGTCGTGGCGTGTGAGCGCACGTAGCGTGCGCCTTCCGTCAGGATGCGTATCCCCATGCCGGCGCTCGCCGCCGTCGTGCCAGGGGCGTTGAACTGTCCGTGTGCGCGTGCGATGAAAAACGCCGACAGCAGAAAAGATGCCGCGTTGATCAGGAAGCAAATCTCGCGGCCCAGCAGCTGCGCCGCCGCGCCGCCCAGCATCGACCCCACCACGATAGTGGTGGCGAACGTCGTTTGTCCGAGCGCACCGACCAACGGCAGCTCTTCGCGCGTCGCCAGGTTCGGCATCGCCGCCGACGATGCCGGATTGAAGAATGCAGAAGTGAACGAAAGCGCCGCCGTCGCTGCGTACGCCAGCCACACGAGCTCGGCGCTGTCGACCACCAGATACGTCAACGCGAACGCCGCGCGCAGCAGGTCGGAGACGATCATGATCTTCTTGCGGTCGAAGCGATCGGCGACCACACCGGCGAGGAACAGGCCGGCGAACGCCGACGGCAGAATGCCGGTGGCGATCGACAAGCTGGCGCCGGACGCGGAATGAGTCAGTTCGACGATCAGGCCGAGCACGGCCACGGTGTTGAACCAGTCGCCCAGATAAGACACGACCTGTCCGAACCATAGCGTGCGCACGTTCGGGTTGCGCGACAGCAGCACTTGGTAGCCGCGGAGGCCCTTGGGGAGCGGCGCATTCGCCGCGGCTGCTGTCATGCCGCGCGCTCCGCGAGTTTCGTTCGGTGCAGATGTGTAGCGACGGTGCAACGGCGTCGTGCACTGATGCACGTGTTCGAGCGGGCGTTCATATCGACGGATACTACCGTATCAACGGGTAGCATGCGAGTCATGCCCCGCTCGTTCCTGTTCCCGCGCCGCCTCGCACCGGGCGCTCGCGTCGCGCTTATTGCGCCTGCCTCTGCACCTGCCGAGCCGGACGTGGTGCGCTGCGCTGCCGATGGGCTGCGCTCGTTCGGCCTTGAACCCGTCCTCGGCGCGCACGTGTTCGATCGCGTCGGCTATCTCGCCGGCACGGACGCCGATCGCGCCGCGGACTTCAACCTCGCATTCGCCGACCCGAGCGTCGACGCCGTCTTCTGCCTGCGCGGCGGCTACGGCGCGTCGCGCCTGCTGCCGCTGATCGATTACGACGCAGTGCGCGCCAATCCGAAACCGTTGATCGGCTACAGCGACATTACTTCGCTGCATCTGGCGCTGCACGCTCGCACCGGACTGATCACTTTTCACGGGCCGGTCGCCGCGCAGGAGTTCAGCGAATACACGGCGTCTGAATTTCAACGCGTGCTGTTCGGCGCGGACTGGCCGGCTCCACTCGGTGCGCCTCCGTCATTCGCTGCACGTCCGGGCGCCGTCGAACGTCGCAATCGCATGGTCACGCTCGTCCCGGGCCGTGCACGCGGTCGGCTGTTGGGCGGCAACCTCACGCTGCTGGCGCATTTGTGCGGCACGTCGTATCTGCCTGATTTCACCGGCGCGCTGTTGTTTCTCGAGGACGTCGGTGAGGCGCACTACTCCATCGATCGCGATCTTACACAGCTCTGGCTGAACGGCATCCTGGCGCAGGCAGCCGGCGTAGTGTTTGGAAAGTTCACCGATCCACCGGCATCCACCTGGCTGCACAACCGCTCGCTCGAGGACGTGCTCGGCGAGCGCTGCCGTGCGCTCGGCATCCCTGCCTACATGGGGGCCATGATCGGCCATGTCGATGATCAGACCACGGTGCCGGTCGGCTGCCTGGCTGAAATGGACGCCGACTCCGGCGTGCTGACGCTTCTCGAGTCGCCGGTGTTGTGACGCGTTCACACGCCGAGGTGATCCAGCAGCGCCGTCAGTCCGAGCGTGTAGCTGCGCCAGCCGAATCCGACGATCGTGCCGACGGCGACCGGCGAGATGAACGAATGGTGGCGAAACTCTTCACGTTTGTGCACGTTGGACAGGTGAACCTCGACGCAGGGCAGGGCGACGCCGGCGATGGCGTCGCGCAGCGCCACGCTGGTGTGCGTGAGCCCGCCGGGGTTGATCAGCACGCCATGCGCCGTGGTGCGCGACGCATGCAGCGCGTCGATCAGCGCGCCTTCGTGATTGCTCTGCAGGGTCGTCAGCGTTGCGCCGCGCGCAGCGGCGATCGACGCCAGCGCCGCGTCGATGTCGGCGAGCGTGGTGCGCCCGTACACCTCGGGTTCACGCAGCCCGAGCAGGTTCAGGTTCGGTCCATGCAGGACCAGCACGTTCGTGGCCATGCCGGGCATTGTAGGGGCGACCGGGTCGGTCGCCCTGCCGGGTCGTGTCGCCCGGGCCGGCCGCCCATCGTGTCGCCCGGGCCGGCCGCCCATCGTGTCGCCCGGGTCGGCCGCCCGTCGTGTCGCCCGGGCCGGCCGCCCGTCGTGTCGCCCGGGTCGGTCGCCCTGCCGGGTCGGCCTTGGAGTCTATTTAGGAGGAATATATGAACATTGCCATCATCGGTGCGGGACATGTCGGCGGGGCGCTCGGCAGCCGCTGGGCCGCGCTCGGCCATCAGATCGTGTTCGGCGTGCGCGACGCAGGCAGCGACAGCGCGAAGGCGGTGGCGACGCAGGTGCTGGCGGCGCGATTCACCGGCATCGAAGCGGCGTCGGACGGCGCCGACGTTGTGCTGCTCGCGGTTCCAGGAAACGCGGCTGTGTCGACCGTGGCGCAGCTCGGAGCGCTGGATGGCAAGACGCTGATCGACGCCACGAACTGGTTCGACGTCAAGCCGGAAGGCGTCGAGCGTTCGATCGCCGAGGCGGTCGCTGCAGCCGCGCCGGCGGCGCACGTCGTCAAGGCGTTCAACAGCACCGGCGCACGCAACATGCTGAATCCGCAGTTCGGCGAGTATCGCGCGGACATGTTCATCGCCGGCGACGACGCCGGCGCCAAGGCCGTCGTGACCGAGCTGGCGACGTCGATCGGATTCGACGTCGTGGACGCCGGACCGCTGAAGGCTGCTCCGATGATCGAGAGCCTGGCCCAGTTGTGGGTGCACAGCGCCTTCGTGCGCGGCATGGGGCATCAGATCGCGTGGAAGATGCTGAAGCGCTGAGGTCTAGCTACGCTCTGTCGGACGTTGTCGGGTTGATGTCAGCGTAATCGTAGTATGCGAATTTGAAATCTCGGAGTTTGTGTCGCACAATTTGCCCCGTTGTGGCCGCTTCGCGCGTCCTGGACGGCGACGGCCGAATGGTACTCGTTTCGGAGGTGCAAAATGCGCGATATCGCTAAATGGTTCGGGAAGTGGGTTCGCATCAACGGCAGAGTTTCGGAAGAGCGCTGCTACGGACGTTTACACAGCTGGCTGTTATGCGACATTACCGGAGACTTTGCTCTCGATCATCTTTGGCTGATCGAAAAGCAGCTTAGATCCGGGAGTGCGCGACCGAGCAGATACATGGATGCGGTGATCGTAGTGGAAGGCTGCGTCGGTGCTTATCTGAAATATGCTTCGCGCGCCGGGGTTCCGATGTCGACGGACCTGGAGTTGAAGAACTACCGCGTGGTCAGTTGGGTGGAGACGCCGCCGACGCTGGAAGAACTGGAGCGCAGAGCAGCGAAAGCGGCGCGGGATGCTGCGAAAAAGGCAGCGTGGAAGGCGACGCGCGCCGCTGCGCATCTGGCGCAGCATGCGGCGTCGCCGACCGAAATCGGCGGGGCAATGACCGCCTGATCGAACGGAACGGGGCGGGGCATCATCCCAGCGACGCGAGCGCGGCGCGGGCCTGAGACTCTTCGACGTCCCCACGCACGAACACATCACCCGGGCGGCTGAGCAGCACGAAGCGCAGCCGCCCGGCGCGTTTTTTCTTGTCCGACTGCATCAGCCGCCAGATTTCGTCGACGTCCCATCCGGGCAGCAGGTCGGCGACGTCGTCGATTCCCGTAGGCAGACCGACGCCGCGCAGCACCTGCAGCACATCATCGACCAACGCGTCTTCGCATAGGCAAATTGCGTTGGACAAGCGCAGTGCGCACACCATGCCGAGCGAAACCGCGTAGCCGTGCTTCAAGCGCAGGCCGCTGTAGGCCTCGATGCCGTGGCCGAACGTGTGCCCGAGGTTCAGCAGCGCGCGCCGGCCGCGCTCTTCCGGATCTTCTTCCACTACCTCGCGCTTGAGAAAAATTGCGTTCGTCAACAGCTGCAGCAGGCGATCATCGATGGTCGGCGCGCCGCCGAGCCTGCGCAGATCGTCGATGGCGGCGTAGTCGCCGCCGCCGCGGATCAGCGCCGCCTTGATGATCTCCGCCAGCCCGCATTGCACCTCGATCTGCGGCAGGCTGCGCAGCAGGCCGGTGTCCATGGCGACCAGGTCGGGCTGCTTGAACGCGCCGACGAGATTTTTGCCGAACGGCGTGTCCACGCCGACTTTGCCGCCGATGCTCGAATCGGCCATGGCCAGCAGGGTGGTCGGCGCCTGCACGAACGGCACACCGCGCAGATACGTCGCCGCTGCGAACCCGGCGGTGTCGCCCAGCACGCCGCCGCCCAGCGCGATCACCGCCGACTGTCGATCCATGCCGCGCTCGCTGAACGCACGGTACATGTGCTCGACGGTGGCCAGCGTCTTGTTCTGTTCGCCGTGCGGCACGACCACGACCGAAGCGCTGATCCCCGCTCGTGCCAACGCTGCGACGGCGCGTTCGGCGTACAGCGGACCGACGATGTCGTCGGTCACCACGGCGGCCGGGCCGCTCCAGCCGCGCTGCGCGATCATGGCGCCGAGGTGGTCGAGCACGCCGTCGCCCATGACGATGTCGTAGCGATGCCCCGGCGGGATGTTCACCGGAATGCGCCGGCGCTCGGTGCGCGCGATGGCGGCAATTTCCGCGGCGATGTCCTGCGGCGTGCGCTCGGCTGTCTCGATGCGATAGTGCAGTTCGGCGTACGCCGGCGCGCGCGCGGCCAGCAGTTCGACGATGCGCGCACGCACGTCGCCGCCGCGCAGCATCGGGCGCGTCTGGGCCGCCGCTTCGCCGCCGACTCGCTCGAGGACGACATCGGCCGGCGCGTTCAACCCGATGCACAGGCAGCGCTCCAGCAATCGTCGCCGGTTGTCCGGATTCACCACCATGCCGCCGCCGGTGGCGATCACGATGTCCTCGCGCTCGCTCAGCTCCAGCAGCAGCTCGCGCTCGCGGGCGCGGAAGTACGTTTCGCCGTCGGCGGCGAAAATCTCGGCGATGGTGCGGCCTTCTCGGCGCTCCAGCTCGACGTCGGCGTCCACGAACGGCATGCCGAGCTGCGCGGCGAGCTCGGCGCCGACGGTGCTTTTGCCGGTGCCCATGAACCCGGCCAGGGCGATGGCGCGGCTCATGGCTGGAATCCGAAGCGCCACGGCGCGGCGTCCATGGGCAGCTCGTCGAGCCGGGCGCGGCGCAGGCGTTCGAAGCGCGGGCGCATCTCGTCGATCGAATCGCCGCCGAGCTTTTCCAACAGCGCTTCGGCCAGCACGTACGCTGTCATCGCCTCGACGATCGGCACCGCGCGCGGCACCTGGCAGAAATCGCTGCGCTCGTACTTGGTCTTTACCGCGTCGCCGTTCGCCAGATCGACCGATGCGAGCGGGTTCAACGTCGTGGCAATCGGCTTGAACGCCGCGCGCACGACGATGGGTTCGCCGTTGCTGATGCCGCCTTCGATGCCGCCGGCATGGTTGCTGCGGCGGCGCAGTTCGCCGTTCTCTCCGTCGAGATACAGCTCGTCCTGCACTTCCGTGCCGGGGCGCTGCGCTTCGACGAAGCCGTCGCCGATCTCGACGCCTTTCACCGCGTGAATGCTCATCACCGCCGCGGCCAGCCGCGTGCTCAGCCGCCGATCCCAGTGGACGTGGCTGCCCAGGCCGGATGGGGTGTTCAAAACGACGACTTCGACGACGCCGCCGAGCGTGTCCTTGGCGGACATGATTTCGCGAATGCGCGCGCGCATGCGCTCGGCGCGCGCTTCATCGTAGCAGCGCACGTCGGACGCTTCCGCGGCCGCGAAGCGCGCCTGGTAGTCGATTGGACCGGCCGTCGTTTCGCCGACGCCGACTTCGCCGACGCTCTCGACGTAGCCGCCGATCGCGATGCCGAACTCGGCCAGCAGCGCGCGGCAGGCGGCACCGACCGCCACGCGCATGGTGGTCTCGCGCGCGCTGGCCCGTTCGAGCGCCAGGCGCAGTTCGCGGTAGCCGTATTTCACCGCGCCAGTCAGATC
>JBIIIA010000001.1:0-40427 GCA_044235195.1 Thermoflexales bacterium | reverse complement strand
GAGCACGCGCTGCACGATCGCATCGCACAGCGCCGCGGCCCGTACGCCGTCCTCGCCTCGTCGTTGAGCGCCAATCAGGATCGCCGCAGTCTGCATGTGCTCGGATCGGTCGTCGTGTAAGGGAAGTCATCTGCCGTCCGCCGTCCGTACCGAATGATCTATGATCTTGCCTATGCTGACCATCATCCCGGATCTGCAAGTCAGGATCGGCGACGCGCGCGCGCGCATCGCTGCCCTGCGGGGGCGTCTTTGACCTGGCGGTCAAAGAAACACGCATCTCCCAAATCGAAACACAATCCGCCGCACCCGACTTCTGGAACGACGCGCAGGCCGCCCAGGCGCTCATGCGCGAAATGGCTACGCTGAAGGCGGTCGTCGATGCGAACGCGCAGCTCGTGCGCCGCGCCGACGACGCCGAAGTCATGCTGCAGCTCGCCGTCGAGATGCAGGACGACGGCGCCGCCGCCGACGCCGAACAGGAAGTCCTCGCGCTCGACGCCGCCCTGGCGCAGGCCGAGCTCGAACTCATGTTCAGCGGCAAGCATGATCACAGCGACGCCATCCTCTCGATTCAGCCCGGCGCCGGCGGCGTCGATGCGCAGGACTGGGCCGAGATGATGTACCGCATGTATCTGCGCTGGGCCGAGCGCAAGGGCTTCAAGGTCGGCGAAATCGACTACACGCCCGCCGAACAAGCCGGCATCAAGAACGTCACCGTCTCGATTCAGGGCGATCGCGCCTACGGCTACCTGCGCGGCGAACGCGGCATTCATCGCCTGGTGCGCATGTCGCCGTTCAATTCGGGCGGCACGCGCGAGACCAGCTTCGCCCGCGTCGAGGTCTATCCCGATATGTCCGACAGCGAATTCGACGTGGTCGTCAACCCGGCCGACCTCGAAATCGAGACGTACCGCTCACAGGGCGCCGGCGGCCAGAACGTGCAGAAGAACGAAAGCGCCGTGCGCATTCGGCACATTCCCACCGGCATCATCGTCACCTGCCAGGACCAGCGCAGCCAGACGCAGAACCGCGAACGCGCCATGCACGTGCTGAAGGTCCGCCTGCAGGAGATCGAGGACCGCAAGCGCGAAGCCGAGCTGCGCCAGCTCAAGGGCGAACACGTCGACGCCGCCTTCGGCAATCAGGTGCGCAATTACGTGCTGCACCCATACCAGCTCGTCAAGGACACGCGCACCGAGCACGAAACCAGCCAGACCGCCGCCGTCCTCGACGGTGACCTGGATGCGTTCATGGAAGCATTCCTGCGCATGGGGTAGCCGTGAAAATCCTCGCCGTCAGCGACGAACCGGTCCCCTGGATCTACAGCACACAGCTGCAGGATCGCTGCGGCGACGTCGATCTCGTCGTCAGCTGCGGGGACCTGCCGTTCGGCTACCTGGAGTTCATCGCCTCCACGCTGAACCGGCCGTGCTTCTACGTGCGCGGCAATCATGACCACACGGAAATCAGCGACCACGGCCCGGTGAAGACGCACCCGGAGGGCTGGATCGACCTCGACGTGCACGTCTCGCGCATGCACAGCCACAGCGCGCGTGCCGTGGCGCTGGCCGGCCTCGAGGGCTGCCTGCGCTATCGGCCGCACGCCGAAGCGCAGTACTCGCAGCATGATCAATGGATGCGCGCCTTCGCCCTGACGCCGCGCATGCTGCTGCGCCGCCCGGACATCTTCGTCTCGCACGCCCCGCCCTTCGGCATCCACAACGGCCCCGACCACGCCCACACCGGCTTCCACGCCCACAACTGGGTCATCGCACACTTCCGCCCGCGCCTCTTCCTGCACGGCCACCAGCACCGCAGCTACGACCACCGCATCCCCGCCGACACCCGCGTCGGCGACACGCTCGTCATCAACGTGCATCCTTATCGCATTCTGGAGCTCTAAACAGGCGGCAGGAACCGCCCGTCCGCCGCGGTCCATCCACCGTCGACGTACAGCACGGACCCGGTGACGTACGTCGATGCATCGGACGCCAGGTAGATCACGGCGCCGGCCATCTCCTGCGGACGCGCCCAGCGCTGCAGCATCGTCTTGGCCGCGTACGCGTCGTACCATTCGGCCCGCGCGCGAATCTGCTCGGTCATGCGCGTCTCGACCGGGCCGGGCGCGATGCAGTTGACGCGCACGCCGTACATGCCAAGCTCCGCGGCCAGCGTGCGGCACAACTGGCGCAGCCCGCTCATCGTCGCCGCATACACGCCCTGCCCGGGCTCCACCACGTCCGCCCGCACGCTGCTGAACGCGATGATGCTGCCGCGGCCGCGCTGCGACATGCCGCGCGCCACCGCGCGCATCACGAGAAAAGCTCCTTTAAGATTCAGTTCGATCATGCGATCGAAATCGTCTTCGCTCAAATCGAGCAGCGACACGCGCACGTTCACCGCCGGCGTGCACACCAGCACGTCCAGCGGCGGCAGCACCTCGAGTGCTTCCTCGATCGCCTCGGCGTCGCATACGTCGAGCACGATCGCTCCACCCTCGCCGCCCGCCGCGCGCACCATCGCCAGCGTCTCGTCGTTGCCCGCTTCGTCCACGTCCGCGCACACCACGTGCGCGCCGTGCTCCGCCAGGCTGAGCGCTGCCGCGCGGCCGATTCCCCCCGCAGCGCCGACCACCAACGCCGTCCGGCCGCTCATATCGAACATCGATCCCGCGTTCATGCGCCCGATGCTACTCCCTCGAATCGCACCCGACGATCACCAGCGCAGTCGGAAGCGTCCGATGTCGTGCGACGTCTCGCCGCGCAGCGCCAGCTCCGCCAGAATCTGCCCGATGACGCTGCCGAACTTGAAGCCGTGCCCCGAACACGGCGACGCCAGCACGATCTGCCGATGCTCCGGATGCCGGTCGATCAGAAAATCTTCGTCCGGCGTCATCGTGTAGCGACAGCTCACCGCCTCGCTCACTTCGCCCGTCAAGCCGCGCACCACGTCCATGGCGTACGCGCGCACACGCTCGCGCAGCGGCTCGTCGACCGAGCGGTCTTCGTCCTCCGGCGCCACGTGCGCGCCGACGTGGTCGATCAGGAATTTCGGCGCAGGGTTGCCCAGCACCGGGAAGCCGGCGCCCAGGGAAGTCGTGCCCACGAACCGATGAATGAATATCGGGAAGCGCCCGATCGCGAACGACTCCGGCTCGCGCGCCGGCATGTACTGCACCTGCTCTTTCTGCACGACCAGCGGCAGGTCGAGGCCGAGCTGCGCCGCCAGCGGCCGCATCCACGAGCCGGCCGCGATGATCACGCGCGCCGCGCGATGCACGCCGCGCACCGTGCGCACTTCCACTCCGTCGCCGCGCGGCGCAATCGCCATCACCGGCTCGTCTTCGCAGATCTGTGCGCCGTGCCGCACCGCCTGCGCCGCCTGCGTCGCCACACAGCGGTCGGCGTGCAGCATGCCGTAGTCGGGCTGATAGCAGCCGATCGTCTCCGGCGACAGGTTCATCTGCGGGAAGCGTCGCATGATCTCGTCGGCCGTCAGCCGTTCGTGCTCGATGCCGCGCTCGCGATAGTTCCGCTCGATGTCGGCCAGCCCGTGCGCGCCCGGGACGCCGAAGTCGATGCCGCCGGTCTTGTAGTACAGCGATTCACCCGATTCGCGTTCGAGTTCGCGCCACAGCTCGTAGGCGCGCTGCGCCAGCGCCACGTAATCCGGCTGCGCGTACGCCAGGCGAATGATGCGCGACGCGCCGTGCGAGCTGCCGCGCGTGTGGCCGATGCGGAACTGCTCCAGCAGCCGCACGCGCGCACCGGCCTTCGCCGCATGCTGCGCCGCCGCGGTGCCCATGACGCCGCCGCCGATCACCAGCACGTCGGGAGATGCCGAATTTTTCATGGGGGGAATGCTAGATCACCAGCGCAGGCGAAAGCGTCCGATCTCGTGCGCCGTCTCCCCGCGTAGCGCCAGGTCGGACGAAATTTTTCCGACGATGCTGCCGAACTTGAAGCCGTGTCCGGAGCACGGCGACGCCAGCACGATCTGCCGATGCTCCGGATGTCGGTCGATCAGAAAATCTTCGTCCGGCGTCATCGTGTAGCGGCACGCGATCGCCTCGACGACGTCGCCGGTCAATCCGCGCACCACGTCGAGCGCCGCGGCGCGCGTGCGCGCCAACAGCGCCGGGTCGGGTGTGCGATCGACGTCCTCCGGCTCCACCTGCGGGCCGCCGGCGTGAAACAGGAATTTCGGATGCGCCGAACCGAGCAGCGGAAATCCGGCGCCGCCGGACGACGTGCCGGGCAGGCGATGAATGTAAATCGGGAAGCGCCCGATTTCGAATTCCGCAGGACGCTCGGCCGCCATGTACATGACGAGCTCCTTGCGCACCGTCAGCGGCAGGTCGAGGCCGAGCTGCGCCGCCAGCGGCCGCATCCACGAGCCGGCCGCGATGATCACGCGCGCCGCGCGGTGCACACCGCGCGCCGTGCGCACTTCCACGCCGTCGCCGAGTGGCGTGATCGCGGTCACCGGCTCTTCTTCATGGAGCTCCACGCCGTGCCGGCGCGCCTGCGCCGCGAATGCTGCGACGCAGCGGTCGGCGTGCAGCATGCCGTACTCCGGCTGCATCACGCCGACGTACTCCTCCGGCAGCCGGAACTGCGGGTAGCGACGCATGATCTCCGCCGCCGTCAATTCTTCGTGCTCGATGCCGAGCGCCCGATACGTGGCCGCCAGCGTGCGCAGCTCGTAGGCATCGGGCGCGCCGAAGTCGATGCCGCCGGTCTTGTAGTACAGCGGCACGCCGGCTTCCTGCTCGAGTTCGCGCCACGCAGCATAGGCCGCGCGCGCCAGCGCCACGTAGTCCGCTTCGGAATACGCCACGCGAATGATGCGCGACTCACCGTGCGAGCTGCCGCGCGTGTGGCCGATGCGGAACTGCTCCAGCAGCCGCACGCGCGCGCCGGCCTTCGCTGCGTGGTACGCCGCCGATGCCCCCATCACTCCACCGCCGATCACCAGCACGTCGGGAGATGCCGAATTCGTCATGGGGGGAATACTAGCAAGGGGACAGGGATTAGAGGTTAGGGGTCAGTGGTTGAACGGTGTCCGATAATCGCAATCGTGCGTCGCTTTCTTCTGGCTCTGATCTCCCTGCTCGCGCTGGCCGCACCGGCCCCGGTGCATGCCGCCGATGACCCGCGCTTCGTCGTCGAGAAGCTCACCGAAAATCTCGAGCTGCCCACCGGCCTCGCCATTGCGCCCGATGGACGCATCTTCCTCATGGAAAAGGCCGGCCGCGTCAAAATCTGGAAGGACGGCGTGCTCTACGGCCGGCCGCTGCTCGACATCCGCGATGAAGTGAATTCGTTCGTCGACCGCGGCCTGCTCGGCATCGCACTCGATCCGCAGTTCGCGCAGAACGGCTGGCTGTATCTGTCGTACGTCTACGATCCGCCCGGCGCCGAGCGCGACGGTGCCGAGCCGCGCACCGGCCGCATCGTGCGCTACACCGTCGTCGGCGACGTCGTGCGGCCGAACTCCGCGCGCGTGATCCTCGACGATTTCGAGTCCACCACGCAGCAGCACGCCAACGGCTCGATTCACTTCGCCGCCGACGGCGCGCTCTTCGCTGCATTCGGCGAGGGCACGCTCTCGCAGGGCGTTCAGCCGCTGGCGCTGCGCGCGCAGTCGCTCGATGCGCTGCAGGGCAAGATCGTGCGCATCGACGCCCTCGGCAACGGCCTGCCCGACAACCCGTTCTTCGATCCGCAGAACCCGCGCAGCGCCCGCTCGCGCATTTGGGCGTACGGGCTGCGCAATCCGTTTCGCTTCCGCCTGCACCCGACGAGCGGGCTGCCGTACGTCGGGGACGTCGGATGGAACAAGTACGAATGGGTGGTCGTGGCCGAGAAGGGCGCCAACTTCGGCTGGCCGTGCGTCGAAGGATCCGACGACGCAGCCGAGTATCAGAAGATGCCCGAATGCGCCGGCGTCACTGCGCGCACCACCGCGCGCAAAGACATCGTGTACCCGCACGACGGCGCGCCGGCGTCGGTCACCGCTGGAGACTTCGACCCGGGCGGCAATTTCCCGGCCGACACCCGCGGCAATTTTTTCTTCGCCGATTACTCGAAGTTTTTTCTGCGCCGCGCCGTGCTAGACGACGCCGGCCGCGTGGTGAAAATCGCGGACGTCGTCGGCAACGTCGGCGAGCCGGTCGACATGCAGTTCGGCCGCGACGGCGCTCTCTATCTGCTCTCGCATCATTCGCGCGGCTTCATGCGCGTTCGCGCCAAGGACGCGCCGCTCGGTTCACTGCGCGCACCGAACGCCGCTCCGCAAAAGCCGCCGCTGCGTATCGCCGGCGCAGGCGAGGGAGACGCGCTTGTGCCCGGCGCGCGCGTGACGCTCACCGTCGCCGCGCCGAACGCCGCGTGGTCGGTCACCGCGTTCACCGGCCGCCGCGGCCGATCGCTCGTGCGCGCCGACGGCCCGCGCGTCGAGTTCGTCATGCCGAACGATCTGGGGGACGACGGCTTCGTCGAAGTCATCGCCGCCGCCGCGTCCGCCGGCGCCGTCGAGTCGGCGCGCCTGCGCCTCTACGCACCGCACTCCGACGGCTACATTCGCTCGTGGTGGCTGCTCAGCTCCACGCCGTGGTTCGACCTGAACATGGACGCGCTCGGCGGCGAAGCCGGCTTCGTGCTGAAGCCGGACGACCCTCGGGCGTGGCTCATCCGCAGCGAATCGCACGACGTCGATTTTCTGAAATACATTTCCCCTGCCCCGGGCGTGTACGGCGTGCTGGCCGACAAAGCCACGGTCTATGCGTTCGTATGGATCGACGTCCCGAAAAACCGCACCGGCCTGCTCGGCATGAACAGCGACGACGGGATCGCCGCCTGGCTCAATGGCAAGGAAATCTGGCGCAACAAAGTCGGCCGCAGCATGCCGAACGATCTGCGCGACATCGACCTGCCGCCGATCGAGCTCGACGCCGGCCGCAATGCGCTGCTCGTCAAGGTGGACAGCAACGGCGGCGACTGGAAGTTCAAGGCCCGTGTGCTGAATCCCGACGGCTCTATCATGCATGACGTGCAAATCCGCACGTCACCATGAAGACCGTCACACTCATCGTCGCTGTCGCCGCCGTCGTCGGCGCGTCGCTGCTGCAGCCGTTGTCGGGCGCCGGGCGCGCCGTCGTCGACGCGGCGCGCAGCGCAGCGCACATTCATCGCTCACTCTCCGGAGACGATCCGCGCTTCGCACTCGAGACCGTCGTCGCCGGCCTGACCGGCCCCACCAGCTTCGACTTCCTGCCCGACGGCCGCGTAATTTTTGCTGAAAAGTCCGGCACGGTGCGTGTTGCCCGCGACGGTGCAGTACAGCCGCAGCCTGTTTTGGATTTGAGCAGCGAGATCTACTCGGGCCATTTCCACGGGCTGCTGGCCGCTGCGGTCGATCCAGCCTTCTCGCAAAACGGTTTCATCTACCTGGGATTCGTCTCGAATGAATCCTTTCCCAGCGACAAAAAAACACGTGAACGCAAAGGCAAGGTCGTCCGATACACGGTCATCGACGACCGAGTCGATCCACAGAGCGCATTCGTAATCGTCGACGATTTCATCATCCCCGGCAATTTCCATTCCATCGGGGACATCCGCTTCGGACGAGACGGCATGCTCTTCGTCTCGTTCGGCGACGGCGCGAATTCCGATAGAAATCAATATTTACTCACTGCCCGCGCCGACGATCTGGATTCCGTCAACGGCAAGATCCTGCGCATCGATCCGCGTACGGGCGCCGGCCTGCCGAACAATCCGTTCTACGATTCGAACGATCCACGCAGCGCGCGATCCCGCGTCTGGGCATACGGCTTGCGCTACCCGTTTCGCTTCGCGATGCATCCGTTCAGGGACGAACCATACGTCGGCGAGGTCGGTCTTTTTCATTACGAATCGATCGTGCGCGTCACGCGCGGAGCACGCTTCGGCTGGCCGTGTCTCGACGGCATCAGGCCGCATCCGTTCGCGCGATTTCTGCGGCGATGCGACAGTTTTCGCATTTCGGAAATCAGCGCACGAGACATCGTGTACGAACACAATCGATCGGAGGCGGCCGTCATCGCCGGCGATTTCAATTTCGGCCGCATGCTGCCGGAGGACGCCTACAGTGAATTCTTCTTCGCCGACTTCATCCGCGGCTGGCTGAAACGCGCATCGGTCGATGCCGAGGGGCGCCTGTTCCGAGTGCGGCCGGTATCGACGAAAGCCGGTGCCATCGTCAATATTCGTTCGGGACCGGACGGCTCTCTGTATATGCTCTCGTACGTTTCCGGCACCCTGCAGCGCCTGCGCACGGTCGCGCAGTGATACAGCTCAGCCGGCCTTCGACAATCGCTGCAGGTGCTTCAGCAGATCGGGCGCGCGCAGCTGAATCTGCGACAGCGCGGTGTTCAGCAGGAGATACACCCAGGTGAGCACGTCGTCGCCGACACGATAGATGCCGAATTTGCCGAAGCTGCTGCGCGGCACGGCGAGCTCGCCGGTGCGCGTCTGCCGCGCGATCAACCAGCCGCCGCGCAGGCAGAAAATGGCGTCCGGGCTGTGCTCGGCGCGCGGCGCATCGCGGCGCAGTGCATCGTTGAGGGAATCGAAGATTACGTCCGGGTCGACCGCATCCATCGCGAAGACGTAGCTGAGCAAGGGGTTGATCTGGTCGTCGGACAACTGCGCGTAGCGCGCGCCGAACATGCGCAGATGATGCACCGGCGTGACGTCGTAGGCCGTCGCCTTCTCGCGACGCATGCGCTTGAACTGCTCGACCGCGTGCAGCTGCCGGTCGAATTCGCCGAGGTCGAGGAATTCGGCCGCCACGCTCAGCGCATAGACGAGCTCCACCGGATGAAGATCACCCAGCGGAAGCCGATGCAGCGCGTCGAAGATCAGCACGCCGTCCGCACACGACGGCTCGCCGTCCACGGCGAACGCTCGGCCGCGCGCCACGCCGTAGCGCTCCGGCAGCATCGCGCGCAGAAAAATTTCGCCGAATTCGGCGCACAGCGACGCTCCTGCATCGGCGGCCAGACGGCGCTGCAGCGGCGCCATCTCGGCTCGCGCCGCATCGATCAGCATGCCCGCAGCTCCACACGCCCGAGCTGCTCGAGATCCACCGCGCCGACGCACAGCATGACCGCCCGCAGCTGGCCGAGCGCCACGGCGATTTCATCCGCGACCGCGTCGTGCGACAGCGTCGCCGCCCGCAGCAGCGGCCGCGCCATGCCGAAGAGCGTCGCCCCGAGCGCGATGCACTTCGCACCGTCGACGCCGTTCGCCAGCCCGCCGCTGGCGATGACCGGCACTCCCGGCGCCTCGCGTCGCGTCGTGCGAATCGACTCGGCCGTCGGTATGCCCCAGTCGGCGAACCCGGCCGCGATGCGCCGCTGCACGTCGTTGTGCGCGCGATACATTTCCACCTGCGACCACGACGTCCCCCCCGCGCCGGCCACGTCGATCGCGTCCACGCCGATGGACGCCAGGTCGCGCGCCGCGCGGGCCGAAATGCCCCAGCCCACTTCCTTGACGACCACGGGGATGCCGTCGGCGTGCAGCGCGCGCACCACGTCGCCCATCTTGTCCAGCAGGCCGGCCCAGTTCGTATCCCCTTCCGGCTGCAGCACTTCCTGCAGCGGGTTCAAATGCAGGATGAGCGCATCCGCCTGCATCAGCGCCAGCGCGCGCCGGCACATGTCGAGGTCGAACCCGTAGTTCAGCTGCACCGCGCCGATGTTCGCCATCAGCAGAATGTCCGGCGCCACGTCGCGCACGTGAAAAGTGTCGCTCAGCTCGGGATGCGCCACCGCCGCGCGCGTGCTGCCCACGCCCATCGCCAGGCCCGCCTCCTGCGCCGCCGCCGCCAGGTTGCGATTGATCCAGCGCGCCTGCTCCGTCCCCCCGGTCATCGACGAAATCAGCAGCGGCGCACGCAGCCGCCGCCCCAGGAAAGTCACACCGAGGTCGATCGCCGCAGCGTCGATCTCCGGCAGCGCCTCGTGCTCGAAACAATAGCGTTCGAGGCCGGTCGTCAGCCCGGAAGCGACGTTCTCATCGAGGTTGATGCGGATGTGGTCCGCCTTGCGGCGTTCGAGAATGTGCTCGCTCATGCTGGTATGGTCACACTTTAACCCAGATCGACGCGGAAAGAGCATGTCCAGCCCCGAACGCCCCGCTCCGGACGAACATTGCAAAAACGCGCAACTCTCATCCGCACGCGGTGTTTCTCCAACCAGATTCGACGACTCGCACGCTCCGCTGCTGAATCGCGCCCGGCGGCGCAGTTCAAGGCGACGCATGGACGAAATCGGCGAAAGCGGCACCGGGCGGCCGGTCTTGGCTATAGAATCAGCGTCCTACAGAGAAGGAGTTTATTAGCAATGGCAGAGTCTACTTTTGAACGCGTGAAGAAACTGACCGTGGAGCTGCTCGGCGTGTCCGAGGACAAAGTCGTGATGGAAGCGAGCTTCCGCGACGACCTCGAGGCGGACTCGCTCGACCTCGTCGAACTGATCATGAAGTTCGAAGAGGAATTCGGCGGCGAGATCAGCGACGAGGACGCCCAGAAGATCACGACCGTCGGCGAGGCCGTCAAGTACCTCGAATCGCGCGGCCAGTAATCGCGCAGGCTGCGTCCTGCAATTCCGAGAATCACGCCGCGCGCTGTTTTCATTCTGCGCATGCGGCGTGATTTTCAATGTACGACGGTGCCGCGTCGCTATGCCGCCGTCGTCGTCACCGGCACGGCATTGGCCAGCAGCTTGTGCACCGGGCACGCATCCGCGATCTGCATCAGACGCGCGCGCTGCTCGGCATCCAGATCTCCCCCCAGCACGATTTCGCGCCGGATCGTGAACGCCTTGTAGTCGATGTCCACGCGGACGTCGACGGTCTGCAAATCCCATCCCTTGCGCTGGGCGTACATGCGCAGCGTCACCGACGTGCACGCGCCGAGCGCGCCGGCGACCATCTCCATGGCCGTCGGCCCGAGATCCTGGCCGCCGACGGCGGCAGGCTCGTCGGCGATCAGGGCGTGTTCGCGAATCGTGATGTCGGCGCGATAGTTCTGCGCGCCGATGTGAACTTCTGCTCGTGGACTCATGCCCACGATCATAGCAACCGGCGACGCACGGCTGCGATTTCCTCGTCGCTCAGGCCGACGGCCTTCAGATAGCCGGCCGCGCCGCCGTAGCGCGCGCGCACGTGCGACAGCACGGTTTCCGCGGTCTCGCGGCGCACCGTCCACGCGTCGACGGCACGCGCACGCGCCGTCGGGTCTTCGATGGTGTCGCTCACCGCTTCGACGTGCTTCCACAGACGCGCGTTGCTCAGGTCGTAGTCGTCGACGATGTGGTCGTCGTGCACGTCGGCCAGATCCAGCAGCAGATCGGCCACCAGGCCGGTGCGGTCTTTGCCGGCGTAGCAGTGAAACAGCACCACGCCCTCCGGCGCATCGGCGATGCCGGAGAAAACGCGGCGGAAGTTTTCCTTCGATTCCTCCAGCACCACCAGCGCCCATTCGGAGTGCGGCGGCAGATGCTTGTTGCGCTCGAAGACCTCGTCGCCCACGGCGCCGAGCAGCGACACGTGCAAGAAATTCATGTTCGGGTCGCTCTGCAGCGGGTTCGGCAGCTGCTCGAGCTCGTGCGGCATGCGCAGGTCGATCACCGTGCGCACGCCGTAGCCGTGCAGCGCCGCACGGCCGACTTCGTTCAGGTTGTGCAGCCCGTCGGTGCGCACGAAGGAACGCCAGCGCGTCGCGCCGCCGGAGCGCGTCGGCAGGCCGCCGAGGTCGCGCGCATTCAGAAGGTCGGGAAGGTCCAGATGTCTCGTACTCATTGTTTTTAATTTCCGGCCGGAATCATGCCGCATTCGCATTAAGAGCCAATCCGTAAACTCCGGCTGAGTCGCCATGCCCCGGCCTCCGGCCGGGGCATGGCGACTCAGCCTTGAACATACGGATGAGCACGAAGAGGGCGCGACGTCGGGCCGAAGATGCGGCGGCGCCGCGCCGTCATGCGTCAGCGACGCGCCACCTGCGGGTCGCGCTCGCGCGGCAGTTCGAACCAGATTTCGTCGCACGCCGCGAGCTCTTCGGCGTCGAGCGCCAGGCTCACGCCCTGCAGGCTGTCCTCAAGCTGTTCCGGCCGGCTGGCGCCGACGATGGCGCTCGTCACGCCGTCCTGCTGCAGCACCCAGCTGAGCGCCACGTGCGTCAGGTTCTTGCCGCGCGCCGCCAGGAAATTCGACAAGCGGTCGATCGCATCGAACACGGCATCGTTCCAGTAGCGCTTCTGATACAGCGCGCCGCTGTTGTTGCCGAGCGCGAAGCGCGTGCCGGCCTGCACTTCACGCATGCCGCGATAGCGCCCGGTCAGCATGCCGCCGGCCAGCGGGTTGTAGACGATCACGCCGATGCCGTGCGTGCGGCACAGCGGCAGAATTTCGTCCTCGATCATGCGGAAGAGCATGTTGTAGCGCGGCTGCGCGCTGTCGAAGCGCGCCAGTCCGTGCAGGCGGCTCGTCCAGATCGCGTCGCCGAGCTGATGCGCCGGGAAGTTCGAGCAGCCGACGTAGCGCACCTTGCCGGCGCGCACCAGGTCGTCGAACGCGCGCAGCGTCTCCTCGATCGGCGTGCTCGGATCGGGCGCGTGCGCCTGATACAGGTCGATGTAGTCGGTCTTCAGGCGACGCAGGCTGGCCTCACAGGCGGCGATGACGTGCCGGCGGCTGAGGCCCTCGTCGTTCGGGCCGGGCCCCATCGCGCCGCGACACTTCGTCGCCAGCACGATGCGATCGCGCGATTTGCGCTCGCGCATCCAGTTTCCGATGATCTCTTCTGTCGCTCCGGCGCTCTCCCAGTTCCGGCCGAGCGGATAGGCGTCGGCCGTGTCGATGAAATTGACGCCGCGCGCCTCCGCCGCATCGAGGATCTGAAAGGACGTCGCTTCATCGGCCTGGTTGCCGAACGTCATGGTTCCGAGACACACTTCCGTGACCTTGAGGCCGGTCGCGCCGAGATTTCGTATGCGCATGGGCGGTTAGTCTATTGCAGATTTCACCCGATAAGCACTTCGTCTTCGGGGAACGCCACCAGCGGGCGACGACGCGGCCAGGCCACCGCCGCCACTACGGTCAGCGCACCGAGCCGCCCCCAGAACATCACGAACATGATGAGCAGCTGCCCGAACACATCCATCTCGGCGGTGAACGCCAGCGTCAGGCCGCACGTGGCGAACGCCGAGATCACCTCGAACATGGCACGGTCGAGGCCGACGTCCTGGGTGATGGCCAGCAGCCACGTCGCCGTCACCACCGCGAACAGCGCTGCCGTCAGCACGGCCGCCGATTTTTGAATGTTCTGCGCGCCGATGGTGCGCCGCCACAACGTCACGTCGCGCAGGCCGCGCACGTAGGCGAACAGCGACAGCACCAGCACCGCGAAGCTCACCGTCTTGATGCCGCCGCCCATCGACGCCGGCGAGGCGCCGATGAACATCAGCGTCATCAGCAGGAACTGCGAAGCCGGCGTGATCTCGTCGAAGCGCGGCAGCCAGGCGAATCCGGCCGTGCGCGCCGACACCGACTGCGCCGTGGCCAGCACGAATCGTCGCACCAGGCTAGGTTCGTCCGCCAGCACGCCGCCCGGCTGCCCTTCGGCGATCATCAGCGCCACGCCGCCGAACAGGATCAGCACGACGCTGGTGATGAGCGCGATCTTCACGTGGAAGCGCAGCTTGCGCACCCGCCAGAACTGCAGCAGGTTGGTGATCACCGGAATGCCGATGCCGCCGAGGAAGATCAGCGTGCACATGATCACCAGCGTGAGCGTGTCGGTCGGCGGTCCGCTCGGGAACTGCGGCAGGCCGCCGAAAAGATCGAAGCCGGCGTTGCACATCGCCGACACGGCGTGAAAAAGTGCATACCACGCGATCTGTCCCTCCGGCAGCGGCACGAACGTGCGCCAGTGCAGGAAGAGTGCGACCGCGCCGATGAGTTCGATCGCCGCCAGCACCAGCAGCGCGCGCTGCGTCAGGCGCAGGATTTCCCGGAGGTTGCTCAGCCCGAGCGCTTCGCGCAGCGCGATGCGATTCTGCATGCCCAGCTGCCAGCCGAGCAGCTGGAAGAACACCACCGCCAGCGCCATGAACCCGACGCCGCCCAGCTGAATCAGCAGCAGCAGCACGACTTGCCCGGCCGCCGTCAGATCGCGGCCCGGGGCGATCACCGACAGCCCGGTCACCGTCAGCGCGGACACCGTGGTGAACAGCGCCTCGTTCCACGTCAGCGGGCGATCGGATACCCACTCGGTGGCCAGCAGCAGCAGCGTGCCGGTCGTCACCAGCAGCGCCAGGCCGCCCACCAGCCGCACCGGTATGGGAATGCGCGTCAGCATGGGGAATCGCGCCGAGATGAAAAGTCGCAGCCGGTTCATCGGTTTTCGTTTTCGTAGATCTCGTCGATCATTTTGTTCGGGCCGAACACCACGATCACGTCATTTTTCTCGAAGACGAATCCCGAAGGCGGGACCACAGTCACGGATGCGCCGCGCTTCACCACGAGAATCGTGGCGTTGCACCGCTTCCGCAGATCGAGGTCCTGCAGCATGCGGCCCACCCACGATTCGGGCAGAGTCACTTCACTGATCGTGAAATTCGGCCCGATGTCGAAGTACTCGATGACGCCCGGGTGCAGCAGTTGATGCGACAGCCATTCGCCGGCCTCGTGCTCCGGCAGGATCACGCGATCGGCGCCCATGCGCCCGAGAATGTCCTTCTGCCGCTCGGTCAGCGCCTTGGCGATGACCTGCGGCACGTTGTGCTGCTTGAGGATCGAGGTGGTGATCAGGCTGGCTTCGAAGTTGTCACCGATCGCCACGATGACGGTCTTGTATGAAAACACATCGACTTCGCTCAGCGCCGACTCGTCGGTGGAGTCGAGCGTCACGGTCTCGGTGATTTCCTCGGCGTAGCGCTGCACCAGCTCCGGGTCGCGATCGATGCCGAGCACCGACGCGCCGCGCTTCGTCAGTTCGCGCGCCAGGCTGCTGCCGAACCGCCCAAGACCGATGACGACATATTCATTGTTGCGGTTCCTGCGTGCCATTTCGTTACGACTCCAATGTCCCCTGCATACTCCATGCCCCGGTCCATTCGATGCGCACCGGCGCGACGCGGCCGCGCCAGTCCTGCGTCGCATCCTCGAAGAACACGAGTTTGTTCTGCGGCGTGCGCCCACGCCATTTGCCCTTGTGATCGCTCTCGACGAGCACGGGCACGACCTGTCCCAGATACGCGCGGTTGATCTCGGCCGTGATCCGCTCGTGCTGATCGTTCAGCGCGCGGAAGCGGCGCTCCTTCTCCTCTTCCGGCACGTCGTCGATCATGTCGCGCGCCGCCAGCGTGTGCGGCCGCGTCGAGTATTTCGCCAGATGCACGACGTCGAGCTTCAGCTCTTCGAGCAGGTCGTACGTGCGCTGGAACTGCGCTTCGCTCTCGCCGCAGAAGCCGACGATGATGTCGGTGGCGATCGCCGCATCCGGCACTTTGGCGCGAATGCGCTCGATCAGGCGGCGGTAGTCGTCGCTGGTGTAGCCGCGCCGCATCGCCTTCAGCACGTCGTCGTCGCCGGCCTGCACCGGCACTTCGATCTGCGGCATCACCTTCGGCAGGTCGCGCACGGCGTCCAGCAGGTCGTCGGTCATCCAATTCGGATGCGACGTGAGAAAACGCACGCGCTCGAGGCCGTCGACGGCGCTCACGCGCTCGAGCAGCTTCACCATCGGCGTCTCGATCGCCAGCGTCTGCGAAGGGATTCCCGACGCTGCGCCGGGGTTGTACGTGCGGATGCGGTAGTCGTCGCCCAGCAGGTCGTAGCCGTAGCGGTCGACGATCTGCCCGAGCAGCGTCACTTCCTTCACGCCCTGCGCCACGAGCGACTCCACTTCACGCACGATCTCGTCCAGCGGCCGGCTGCGCTCCACGCCGCGCCGGAAGGGGATGATGCAGAACGCGCAGGCGTGCGAGCAGCCCAGCACGATCGGCACGTTCGCCGTCACGCGGCGGCCGACTTCGTGCGCCGGCAGCACCAGCGACAGGCTCGCAGCGTCGCCGTCCTGCAGCGCGAAACGCTGCGCGGTCTCTTCGTCGGCGATCGCACGCGCCTCGTGCTGCAGCAGGTAGTCCACCATCGGCCCGGGCTCGCTCGGCGCCATGAAGACGTCCACCCACGGGAATGCCCGCCGCAGCGGTGTGTTCCCGCGCACACCCACCAGGCAGCCCATCACACCGACGACGAGATCCGGCCGCTCCTGCTTGAGCGGCTTGATCATGTGCAGATAGCTCGTCGCCTTGTCCTCGGCACCCTGCCGCACTACGCAGGTGTTCAGCACGAGCACGTCGGCCTCCTCGCGCACGGTGGTCGCGCGCAGGCCGAGCTTCTCCATCTCGGACGACAGTCTCTGGGAGTCGGCCTCGTTCATCTGGCAGCCGAACGTGGCGACGTGGTATTTGCGGGAATTGCTCATAGCTGTGAAGTTCGCGATGATAGCAAATTCACCTAATCGCCGGCGGCCGCCCAGACCGACAGGGACCCATCGTAGCCGAGCAGCGCCAGCCGTGCCCCGTCGGCGCTGATGGCCGACGAATACACCGGCTCTTTCAATTCGATGTCGCGCAGCGCTTCTCCGCTCTCGGCATCCCAGATCGTGATCGCGCCGCCCGTGAAATTCAATTCGTCGCGCACCAGCGGCCGCGCCTCATCGACCACGCGCGCAGTCGCCAGCAGCAGCCGTTCATTTACGGGAAATTCGAAGCGCGAGATGCGCCCGTCCGCGATTTCGATCGCACGCTCGCCGCCGCCGACGACGTCGATCAGCGTGTGCTGCTGTCCTTCGCGCAGCAGCACGCGCGGCTGATGCGCGTCGAAGAGGAACTGCACGCGTTCGGCGTCTTCGCGCAGCACGCGCTCCAGCGCAGGTTCGCCGGTCTCCGCGTCCCACACCATGAACGATTCGTCAAGCACGCCGCCGACCCAGCGGCCGTCGGCGCTCATCGCCAGGCCGACGGCCCGCGTGAGCGTCTCGCCCAGTTCGATCGTCGACACGGTGCGTCCGTCCAGCGACATGACTTCGATGCTGCTCGCGTTCTGGAACGCCAGGCGGCCGCGCGCGTTGTCGCAGTACGAGATGTCGAGGAGATCGTCGAGCGGCGCAGCGAAGTCGGTCGCGTCCTGCGCTTCATCGAGCGGCATGGACACGATCGCTCCGTCTTCGTAGTAGATGACCGACTGCTCGTCCGGGCTCATGCACAGCAGGATGCGCGCCTGCACTTCGTCTTCGATCGCCGTCGTCATGTCGCCGCTCGCCGCATCCCAGACGTAGATCGATTCGTCCTGCGTCGACGTCGCGACGTAGCGGCCGCCGCGGCCGGGCATCACGCGCGCCAGCGGCACGTCGTGCTGCATGACGCGCAGCGTGCGGCCATCGTCGCCGTCGAGCAGCAGCAGCTCGCCGTTTTCGAATCGCTCGCTCCACGCCAGCAGATCGCCGCTCGGCAGCCATGCCGCCTCGGTCGCCGCGAAGCGCCGCATCGAGCTCGTGACGCGCAGCGTGGACACATCGATCCGCTCGAGCGCGCTTCCGGTCTGCATGAAAAGTGACCCGCCGTCAGTCGCAAATTCTGCGGAAGCGATGCGCCCACCGCCGGTCGGGGCGAATTCATCGACGGCCTCGCGCTTCTCGATGTCGTAGAACACGCCGCCGCCGGACAACCCGTACAACGCGACGACGTCGCCCTGCGGCGGGAATGCCACCGACACCGTCTCGGAGAGATCGGTGATGCCCCAGATTTCTTCACCCGTGGCCGTGTCCCAGATCTGCACGGCGTTCGCGCTCGACGTCGCCATCCGCCGGCCGTCCGGGCTGAACGCGATGCGCTGCACGCCGTCCACTTCGCGCGCGAGCGACGTCACCGCGCCCGTATTCGCGTCGTGCACTTCGATGCCGCCCAGCATCGTCTGCAGCGCCAGCCGAGCGCCGTCGCGCGAGAACACGAGAAACGCAATCGAGCTCGGCAACGGGAGCGGCTCGCCGATTTCCGCGCCGGTGATCAGTTCGTAGCGCTGCAGCCGACCGTCGTTGACGACGACGGCCGTCGCGCCCGTCGCGTCGAGCGCGATGTCGGCGACGTCGTCGCCGATCCGGCCGACGTCGAATCGGCCGATGCGTCGACCGGAGTCGAGGTCATATACATCGACGCCACCGTCTTTCTGCATGATCACGCCGCGGCGTCCGTCGATCGACAGCGCATACCAGTACAGGTCCACGCTTTCCTCGATCTCCACCGGCGTCACTACGAGGGAACGCAGCGTCTGCGCATCGTACGTCTCGAACGCGCGCTGGTTGTAGAGCGAGATGCGATCGGCGGCGACGCCGTAGATCAGGCGCGGCAGCAGGTCACGGCGCACGAAGCGCTCGGCGAAGGCGTCGACGTTCTCGCGCGCCAGCCCGCCGCGCGACGCGGCAACGGTCGCCTGCGCCGCATCCAGCGTCTTCGTCGGTGCCGGAGCCGCCGCCCGCGGCGCCGCCGTGCGCGTCGGTTCCAGCTGCTGCGGCGCCGCTGCGCGCCGCGCACATCCGCTCAACAGCGCCAGCGCCGCCAGCATGCAAAGCCCCTTTCCTGCAATCACCTTCTTCATTGCATCACCCCCTGCCTTCACCATCACTATGACTATGACTATGACTCTCTACTCTCTACTCTCACTCTTACTCTTACTCTCTTCTCTACTCCGCTCCCCTGCTCGCCGCCGTCAGCGTGTTCTTCAGCAGCATGGCGATCGTCATCGGACCGACGCCGCCGGGCACCGGCGTGATCGCACCGGCCACCGGTTCGACCGCGGCGTAGTCGACGTCGCCGGTCAGGCGATATCCCTTCGCCGCCTGCGCGTCCGCCACGCGGTTGATGCCGACGTCGATCACCACAGCGCCGGGCTTGACCATATCGGCCGTCACGAAATGCGCGCGCCCGATCGCGGCGATGATGATGTCGGCCTGCCGCACCATCGCCGGCAGATCGGCCGTGCGGCTGTGGCAAATCGTCACCGTGGCATCGCGCGCCAGCAGCATCATCGCCGCCGGCAGGCCGACGATCGTGCTGCGCCCGATCACCACCGCATGCTTCCCGGCGATGGCGTGGCCGCTGCGCTCGATGAGCTCGATGCAGCCGGCCGGCGTGCACGGCGCGAACGGCGGGCGCTTGCCCTTCACCCCGAGCAGGCCGAGGTTGGCCGGATGAAAACCGTCCACGTCCTTGTGCGCCGGCACCGCGCCCAGGACGGCGTCCGCATCGAGATGCTTCGGCAGCGGCAGCTGCACCAGAATGCCGTGCACATCGGCGCGCGCCGCCAGCTCATGCAGCAGCGCCATCAGATCCTCCTGCGACACATCGGCCGGCAGCTCATGGTGAATCGAGGCGATGCCGGCCTCGGCGCACGCCTTGCGCTTGCTGCGCACGTAGGCGTGGCTGGCCGGATCGTCGCCCACCAGCACCGTGGCCAGGCCGGGGATCACCCCGTGCGCCTGCTTCAACTGCGCCACGCCGCGCGCCACCTCTTCGCGAATGTCTGCGGCGATTCGCACGCCGTCGATGATCTGGGCCATAGTGAAGTGATTATCGCCTCGGGTGCATCCGCCGTTTGGGGCGCTTGCTCACGCCTCACCCCCTGACCCCCTCTCCCCCTCGATTTCGCTTACGTTTTTGTCGAGCAAATGACTGATAAGCGCGCGAAATCTCGGCGAAGAGGGGGAGCGTGGCGGCGTTTGCCCCCTCTCCGCCGAAATTTCGCGCGCCGTTATGAGCGTTTCTCAGTCAGAGTTGGAGCGAAATTGAGGGGGAGAGGGGGTCAGGGGGTGAGGCGTCGGCGGTCGAACAATCATCACAGGCTCTACACTTCCCCTCATGCACTCTCTACCCGGCCTGTGGAGCCGCGGCGTCGCGTTCGCGTTCGCAGACGGCCGCATCGCATCCGTCGAACATCGCACCACTCCGCCTCCCGGCTTCCTCGACGCCGGCGACGGCGTCGTCTCCCCGGGCCTCGTCGACATCCAGGTCAACGGCGCGCTCGGCCACGGCTTCCAGGCCCACGACCGCGCACATTTCGACGAGGTCGTCGATTTCCACCTGCGCCGCGGCACCACCTGCCTGCTCCCCACGCTCGTCACCGCCCCCGCCGACGTCCTCTGCGATTCGCTGCACACGCTCGCCGCGTACTGCGCTGCGCAGCCGGCCGCCGATCTGCCCGGCATTCATCTCGAAGGGCCGTTCCTCGCACCAGCCAAAAGCGGCGCCCACGACCCGAACGCGCTGCGCCCGCCCGACGCCGCGCTCGCCGATCGCTTCCTCGCCGCTGCCACGCTCGACGGCCGCTCCTTCCTGCGCATGACGACCGTCGCCCCCGAACTCCCCGGCGCCGCCGCCGTCATCGAGCAGTTCGCGCGCGCCGGCGTCGTCGTCGCCGCCGGACATTCGGCCGCGCGCTTCGACGAGATGCAGGCCGCGGTGCGCGCCGGCCTGCGCACGATCACGCACGCCGGCAACGCCAGCGACTGGCCGCATCGCGCCGTGAACGACTTGGGCTTCATGGGCAGCGAACCCAGCCTCGTCGGTTCGCTGCTCGCCATCCCCGCGCTGGCCGGCAGCGTCATCATGGACGGCTTCCACTTTCACCCGGCCATGCTGCGCCCGCTGCTCACGGTCAAAGGGCCGGACCATCTCTTCCTCACGTCCGACGCCTCCAGCGTCGCCGGCTGCCCGCCAGGCGACTACGACGGAGGCGGCCTTGTCGCACGCGTCGACCCGCGCGGCTTCGCCCTCAGCCTGCGCGGCGGCCAGATGCTCGCCGGCAGCACCATCGCACTCGCCGACGCTGTGCAGCGCGCCGTCACTCTGGCCGGCCTCTCATTCGCCGAAGCCATTCACGCCGCCTCGACCGCGCCCGCCGCCCTGCTCGGGCTCGCCGGCCGCAAGGGCTCACTCCAACCCGGCGCAGACGCCGACTTCATCGTCTGGAACGACGACCTCACTGTGCGCGCGGTAGTGCGCGGGGGTCGGAGAGTGAATAGTGATAGTTGATAGTTGATAGTGAAAGCACACTATCCACGATCAACTATCACGATCAACTTCTGCAGCTGCCTCCGCATCCAGGTACAAATGCGCATGCGCGCACGTGCGCAGGATCGACGCCGGGCACAGCGGCGTGACCGGCCCGCGCAGCGCATCGTGCACGGCACGCGCCTTGCGCGATTCAGGCACCACCACGAACAGGCGCTGCGGCTGCAGCAGCGCATGAATCGTCAGCGACAGCGCGTGCGTCGGCGTGGCATCGAGATCGGCGAAATGCCCTTCGCCGACCTGCTGCAGGCGACACGCCTCGTCGAGCTGCACGATGTGCACCAATTCACGCGTCTCGAAGTCGGCCGGCGGATCGTTGAACGCCAGATGGCCGTTCTCGCCGATGCCCATCACCACCGCCACCGGCCGATGCTCGCGCAGCAGCGCCGTGTAGCGCACGATCTCCGCCTGCGCATCGGCAGCATCTCCCTGCAACCCATAGAACGCGCGCGGATGCACATGATCGACCAGCTTCTCCCGCACATAGCGACGAAAACTGGCGGGGTGCGATTCGCTCATCCCCAGGTATTCGTCCATGTGGAAGATCGAGATGCGATCCCATGCGACATCCGTTCGCGCGCGCAGCGCCTGCATGAACGCAAGCTGTGAATTTCCGGTCGCCACGATCAGCGCCGCCTCACCGCGCGATGCAAGCTCGGCGTTCAACACAGAGGCGAGGTCGTTTGCCGCGCGCGTGCCCATCTCCTGCATCGAAAAATCGATGGTAGCGGTCAAACGGTCGAATTTCATAGAGAACATCGGCTATATTCTAGGCCGCACGTCATGGGAAAGCTCGCTTCTTTTCTCGCTGCGCTGGTTGCCCTCCTCCCATCCTTCACACCCAGAACTGCGCAGCCGAACATCGCCACTTCGTCGAGCACGATCGTCTATGTCCCGTTCGTCGCTGCGTATGAATTCATCGCGGACGACATCGCCGTGTGGCATGCCCAGGAAACCGTCGACGGAAACGACATCGCCCTGCTGCGCACGACATTCGACCTGACCGAAACGCTCGACGTTTCACAGCTGCACATCTTCGCCGACACGCGCTACGAACTGTGGATCGACGGTGCCTTCGTCGGCCGCGGCCCGGCGCGCTTTTCGCGCGTGCGCCGCGAATACGACCGACACGATCTCGGCACGCTCGCGCCCGGGCGACACGTCATCGCCGTGCTCGTGCAGTGGGCGCCGAACACACGCCGCGCCGAATCGCTGCGGCCGGAGCTGCGCGCGCACATCGAAGGGCGCGATCCAGCCGGGCGCACGCAGATCGTCGCGCGCTCGAATGAATCGTGGCGCGCGATCGCGCCGGACGCATGGTCGTACGCGTCGCGCCGCATCCATCTCTGGGACCTGATCGGGCCGAGCGAAATTCTCGACCTGCGCAGCCTGCCCTCGAACTGGCAGGCGCCGGACTTCAACGATTCCACCTGGCCCGCCGCCGCCGTCCTCCCCGCGCTCGAGGCAACGCCGACATACGCCCCACGCTCGATTCCCTTCCTCGATCACTCCGAAATGCGCCCGGCCCTGCACGACGCCGGCCGCATTTCGCCGTACGCCACCTTGCTGCAATCGAAGGAAGACTCGGCCGCCTTCTCCGTGTCGAACGCACAAACGATCGTCATCGATGCCTTCGGCAGCGACCTCGGTGCGGCGCCGCCCACCGCGACGCTGAATGCTGCGCCGCTCGCGTGGAACGCCGATCCCGCGCGCCCCGGCGTCTACTCTGCAACAGCGTTCGTCGACCCCGGCCAGCATCGCATCGACGGGCTCGTCGATCGCGCAGCACTGCTGCACGCGCCGTTCGACGACGCTGCCGTAGCTCCGCCGGCAGCATCGGTCATCCCTGCCCCGGGCATCCGCGCCGCTCTCGCCCAGCCGGACGCCGATATTTTTCAAATCGACACCTCCTCGCCGCATACGTACCGCCTGCCCAGCGCCGCATCCTATGTGCTCTTCGACCTCGGGCAGGTGCGCCACGGCCGCCTGATCTTCGACGTCTCCGGCCCGTCCGGGACGATCGTCGACGTCGGCTGGGACGAACGACTGCAGCCCGGCGCCGATTGGATCCTGCCGCACCCCGGCCCGCTGCACAGCGAATGGAGCCAGGTCGATTCATGGACGCTCGACGGAACGCAGCGCTCCGTGCACACCATCGACGCCCGCACCGGCCGCTACGTCGTGGTGATCGCATGGGGCGGCCCGGTCATGCTCGCCGACGTGCGCTTCGAAGACGAACGCTACCCGGCTGTGCAGACCGGCTCGTTCTCGGCCGATGCGCAGCTCGACGCGATCTGGCAGACCGGCGTGAACACCGCGCGCATCAACATGGTCGACGCTTACGCCGACCCGTGGCGCGAACGCGCGCAGTGGTGGGGCGATGCGTTCGTCGTCGATCGCGTCAACGAAGTCGCCTTCGCCGACACGGCGCTGCTGCGGCGCGGCCTGCAGGCCTTTGCCGACGGCGTCGTCGACGGCCGGCCGCCGGCGTTCGCGCCGAACAACGACGGCACGCTGCTGCTCGATTACGGCATGCTCTGGGTGCAGAGCCTCGATTCGTATCTTGTGCGCAGCGCAGAGGAAGGATTCGTGCAGCGCATCTATCCGAAGATGCAGGATTTCCTGCGCTTCCTCGCCGGCTACCGCGCCGCCGGATCGACATTGATCGACGTGCCCAACCTGCACTGGTCCGAGTCGGCGCTCATCGATTTCCCAGCCTTCTACGCAGACGTCGGCACCGGCGGCCGCGGCACCGCCGGTCTGAGCACGCCGGTCAACGCCATGTATTACGGCACGCTGCGCGCGGCCGCCCGCATCGCCGCGCGCCTCGGCAAAAGCGCCGACGCCGAGCAATGGAATCTCGAAGCGAGCCAGCTGCGCACCACGATTCACGCGCAGCTCTACGACGCCGGATCAGGCTGCTACGCCTCGACGATCTACGCCGGCATCCGCGGCATCCCCACCGTGCACGCACAGGGCTGGGCGCTGGCCTACGACGTGCCGCCCGCGGAATCGCGCACCGCCGTCGCCGACTGCCTGCTCGCCCGCGTCGGCCCCGATCCGCGCGCTCCTGGCTTCGGGCCGTACGGCACGTACTGGATCCTCGAGGGGCTGGCCAACGCCGATCGCACCGCCGACGGCCTGTCGCTCGTCCGTCGCTTGTACGGCGCCATGCTCGACCGCGGCGCCACCACGTGGTGGGAGACGTTCGACGCCGACGACCGTTACTCCAGCGCGCTCTCACACGGCTGGGGTTCGGCGCCGACGTGGTTCCTCTCCACGCGCGTGCTCGGCATCGCTCGCGACCGAACCGGCAATCTCAGCATCACCCCAGCGCTGGACGTTTTGAACTATGCTAATGGTTCTGTGCCGATCGACGGCGGCAGCATCGACGTGTCGTGGAAGCGGCTCTCGTGTGAAGCCACCGAACTCACCGTGCGGCTCGACGCGCCGGCACAGCTGCGAATGCCGCGGTCAGCGAACGTGGCGTCGGCATGGACGGAGCGCGGACGCGTATCCGTAGAATCGCTCCGCGGCAGCGACGACGTAATGTCGCTCACGCTGCCGCAGGGAACCGCAAGGTTCGGCGTCACGCATCCGTGCACCGAGCCGAAATAACTGGCTGCAAGACGCCGCCGAAGCGAGGAATCGAATTGAATTACGCCCATCGGACGAATTCCCTGTTCGCGGCGCTGGTCGCCGTGCTCGTGCTGTTCGCAGCACCTCGCACGAGCATCAGCCAAGGCGTGGCGCCGCAGGATGCCGCACGGACGGAGGCAACACAGTCCACATACGTTCCCATCGTGACATCGGGATATCCATGGCGACCATACATCAGCGCCGAAGCCAACGCCCCCATCACACCGGGAACACGAATGCTCACCCGCACGCTCGATCTCGGCGTCGATCGCATGCGTCTGAACGGACGCATCTCGTGGCGCGCCATGCAACCAAAGGAAGGCGATCCGATCGACTGGACTCCGGCCTTTACGCTCGAGCAGGAATTGATCGCACTGAATGCCGCCGGAATTCACCCCATTCTGGTCGTCGACGACCATCCCAGATGGGCCAGCATCGATCCGACGAATAGCTGCACAGCGATCCGCGCGGACAAATTCGAGGCATTCGCCGAGTATGTGGTCGCGCTCGTCAACCGATACAGCGCCGCACCATACAACGTGAAGATCTGGGAGCTCGGCAATGAGCCGGACGTCGATCCTTATTGGTTCGGCGACAAGAAGGACATGGTCTACGGATGCTGGGGAAACATCGCAGATCCGTTCTATGGTGGCGAACACTATGGCGAAATGTTGAAAGTCGTCACACCTCGTATACGGGCTGCGGATCGGCATGCACAAGTATGGATCGGCGGCTTGCTGCTCGATCGTGAAAATGAAACCCGCCCGGGGTACGGACGACCGGAGCTGTTTTTCAAAGGCATCCTCGAAGCCGGCGCCGGTCTGTACTTCGATGCAGTGCCGTACCATTTCTACCCACCCTACCAAGGAAAAGTTTCCATTGACCACTCGTTGATCGGCTTCGACGCCACTGTGGCGAACACTGACCCTAATAAGGGCGGCATCGTCGGCAAAGCCAATTTTCTACGTGGCATCCTCGCCGAGTACGGCCTGACCAAACCACTGCACCTCAACGAATCGGCGCTGATGTGCGTGAATGACACGGAGAATCCGCCTCCCTACTGCAAGCCGACAGAGGAAGCATTCTTCATCGCACAGGCGCACTATGCCGTCAAGGCTCCACTGCGTGCGATGAACGCCGATGTCGAAAGTTTCGTATGGTACGTGATCGACAATGGCGGCTGGCGTCAGGGAGGCCTGTACGACTGGATGGGCAACCCGCGACCCGCATATTCTGCGCTCCGCACTTTCTCGAACCTCACCCGCAACACCACTTATCTGTCGACGGCGTCCGGCTATCCGGATGCAGTTGAAGCTTTCGCGCTGCGCCGCTCCAGTAATGAGCAGGTGCACATCGTATGGGCGAGGACGGATGATATTTACACGATCAACGCCCCCACGGCGAAGCTCATCGCCGCCTACGACATCGACGGCAACGCACTGTCCCCCGCGTATCAGGCCGGTGGCAGCACATACTGGAACATCGGCATCGACCCGGTGTACATCGTGCGCCGGCCGTAATTCGACGCATCGGCCGTGATCGCCGACGCTTGCGATCACGGCTCCCCGCGCCGCTCACGTTCGATCGCCACGATCTTCCCCGTGCGCGTGGCGACGATCAGCCGATCGCCGACGAGCGCGCCGCCGGCCACCATCGCATCGCCATATCGATCGCCGGCAATCGGTTCGACTGCGAATTCCACCGACCACATCGGCGCAGTGGCACGCGGGGGCAGACCGTCGCAGCGCACGCGCACGCGATCGACTTCACCGCAGATCGCCTGCACACCACGTTCGTCGACGGCAATCACGCTCGCGTTCGCATACGGCAGCGCGACGTCGCCCGACAGCCCTCCAGCGCCATCGAGCCAGATGATGCGCGTGCTGTTCATGCCTCCGGGGACTTGCAGCCAAATACCGCCGTCGAACCACACCACGGCATCCATGGCGATCCGACCCGGAAATTCCTTCGCCCAATCCAGCTGCGCCACGCGCGCAAGCGACACATTTTCACCGTCACGCCGCCACGCCAGCAGCGCCGACTGCGACAGCAAATACACGCCGCCGTCCACACCCGTGACGAATTGATCGAGGTCGTCGCGCGACTCCTTCAGCAACACCGCACCGCTGCGCGCAGAAAACGCCATGTCCTTGAAAAAGATGAATCCGTCGCTGACGCGCAGCGCAGGCTGAAAATACGCGTACGGCAACTGTGCACGCCAGCGCACACCACCCTGCGCATCGATCGAGCCGAGCATGCCCTCCAACGCCGCATAGCTGTTGCCGTCATCGTCGTACACCGGTCCGGAAATGGCACGCCGGCCGGCGTCGATCGTCGTGCGCCGCAGCTGCACGCCCGATCCGTCGAACACCGTCACTGCGCCGGCGACGTCGGCCACCGCAATCTCCCCACGAGCGTTCAATCCCGGCGCACCGACCGGCGACTCGTCCAGCGCCGCGCTCCATCGCAGGCGGCCCTCGGCATCGAGTGCATGCAGCTTTCCATCGAGGTCGGTCACGTACATCGTTCCGTCCCGTCCCACGGCCACGCCTCCCAGCCGGCCGCCCGGCGTGCGCTCCCACGCGATGCGCATCTCTCCCGCCGCCAGATCCCCGGCCGCGCGTCGGCTGCCCGCCGCATCACGACGCGCGCTGGCCCAGACATGCCCCCCTGTCACCGCCAGCGGCGGCGGCACGGGCTCATCCAGCATCGTTCGCGCCGCCAGCCCAATCGCCAGCGCGATCGACGTCACACCGATTCCGATGGCCACACGTATGCGAATGCGTCGCTGTGACAGTGACTCCGACAGGCGATCCTGCTGGGACTGCACGAAATCGGTCACCGTGCGCGCCACTGCGCTGCGCCGGCTTTTCTCCGATGTCAGCCGCTGCTGCAGCCCTTCTCCCAACAGCCGCAGCCCGAGCACGATCAGCCCCGTCGTCCCCCCGACGATGCCGATCTGCGCAGCGTCGCGCGACCGCACAGCGCTGGACAACATCTCCGCCAGCTCCGGCGCACCGGCCATGCGCTGGGCTTCGAAATCGGTGATCATGATCCAGTTCGCCCCGCCGACGAAATAGCCGAGAAAGCCCAGCGCTGCAATCGCCATGAGCACGCCGCTCGTTTCCACGATGAAGATCAGCCGCAGCATCGGAGCCAGCTGCCGCCACACATGCCGCCGTGCGATCCGCATCTCGGATGCCCCGAGCGCGCGCGCCGCCTCGATGAATTTTTCACGCCGGACGATGCGCGTCTGGTCGGCGCTGAACTGCGCCGTTTCCGCCCAGCCCGTGATCGTCAGGCCGAGGAAGAATGCTGCGGCGCCGAGCTGCACTGGCAGGCCGGCGATGACCAGCAGTGCAACGAGCAGCACCGGCAGCGACACTGCGCCACTCGCCGCCGCATCGAGCGCGCGCCCGATGCGGCCGTCGAACCAGCCCGCCGCCACTCCGAGCAGCGCGCCGATGACGACGCGCAGTGCGCCGATGCTGAACGCCAGCAGCAGCGTCGGCCGCACCGCCCACAGCAAGCGGCTCAGCGTGTCGCGCCCGAATGAATCCGAGCCGAGCGGGAATTCCGCCGTGACGAAGGCAGGAAACGGCGGTGCGATGAACCGATCGCCGACGACCGCGATGTAGTTGAAATCGGTCGGGCTGCGCGGCGCGAGGTCTGCACCGAACAACGCTACCGCACACCACACCGACGTCAGAATAGCGCCGCTCACCAGCGCAGCATTGCGCATCTTCACGTCGAGAGCCTCCCGTTCTTCGCAGCCGATTCGAGCGGCGTGCGCAGCCGCGGATCGACGACCTTCGTCGACGCACGCGCGACGACGTCGGCGACGATGAAAAGAAAAGCCAGCGCGGTGAACACGAGCGCGGTCAGTTCAGGATGTAAAAAGAAAGGCGCCAGAGCATCGGTGCGGCGCGGCACGATCAGCGCCATCCCCATCAGTCGTCCGATGCCGGGCCAGTCGAAAAGCCATTCGACCACGACGAGTTCTGCGACCGACAGCCGAAACGCCGCAGCCAGGCAGCCGACGACCGACGCGGCAATATTCGGAAATACGTGCACCCGTCGCGCACTGCCGAAGGAATGACCGACGCCCCGCGCGGTGACGACGTATTGCTTGTCGGATTCCGCCATGATCAGGCTGGCGACGAACTGGGCCACCTGCACCGTCGGCCGCGCCGCCAGCACCAGCACCGGCCAGATCCAGTTCCCTTGCACGGAAACATCAGCCCATTCCAGCGCAAGCAGCCCAGCCGTCAGCAACGCGCCGATGTAAAAAGAAGGCAGCGACTGCAGCAGCACGGCCACGGGAAAAAGCCATCCGGCGAGGCGCGTCGGATTCTGCCGAGCAGCCGCAGCACCCAGATAAAGTCCGACGAAAGCACTCACCGCGAACGCCGGGCCGAGCACCAGCATGCTGCGACCGAGCGCCGCAACAGTGACGTCCGACACCGCGCCCTGGCTGCGCGGAAGATCCCCGAAATCGCCGCGCAGCACGTCGTCGATGTGCGCGCGCACTTCGGCAATAAGTGATCCTTCACCCGGGGACCCGAACGGACTGCGCTGCTCGTGCACTCGCATCGCCGACAGAGCGTACGCGAAGCCGAGCAGATGAATCAGCGCGAGCGCCGGAATCGCCGCAGCCAGTCGACGCCACACAATTAATTGAACCGATTGTTGAAACGCAAACCGTGGCCGCGCACCGTCACGATGTACTCGTGATCGGGGTCGCGCTCCGCCAGGCGATCGCGCAGGCGACGCACCAGCGCATCGATCGCCTGTTCACTCACGCCGAAGGAATTTTCACCTTCCCACACCTTCTCGACGATGTCGTGGCGCGATACCAGCGCGTTCTTCGCTTCGATCAACAGCTCGAGCAGGCGATACTGCTGCAGGCTCAACGGCGGATCCAGCTCCTGCTCCGCCAAATACACCCGCCGACCCTCTTTGTCGATGCGCACACCGCGCACCACCGGCCGCATCGCCCGGCTGATCGGGCGGGCGCTCAGCGGAGCAGTAGCATCGCTGCCGACGAACGCAATTTTCACGCACAATGCGATCTGAATTTCATCGCCGTCCTGCAGCCGCTGCGGCTCCTTCACCTCACGCCCATTTAGAAACGTGCCGTTCTTGCTGTCCAGATCCGACAAAATAAATCCTTCGGGCGTGCGCTCGATCTTCGCATGGCGCCGGCTCACCTGCCGCTCCGGCAGCAAGAGATCGGCCAGCCCGACCTCACGCCCGATGACGACGACGTCGGAGTCCATCAGCCAACGCTGTCCCGCCAGTTGGCCGTTTTCGATGATGAGCATCGGAGAGTCCTGCATCAGCTGCATTGTAACTAGAGGGGTATGCGCACCGCTACAATTTCCTGCATGTTTTCGAAGGGCGCAGTATTGCGCAGTCGCTATCGCGTCGAGGCGCCGATCGGCCACGGCGGGATGGGGTCGGTCTACCTCGCCGAAGACATGCGCCTCGAAGGACGCAAATGCGCGATCAAAGCCGTGCGCTTCGACGCCGCCATGCAGGCCGACGTCATCGCCGAGCTGCAGCGTCAGTTCAGTCGCGAAGCAGCCATCCTCGCCCGCCTCGATCATCCGAACCTGCCCAAGGTCTCCGACTACTTTTCCGAGGACGGCTGGGACTTCCTCGTCATGGATTACGTCTCCGGCCAAAACCTGAAGGAGATCATGGACGAGGCGCGCCGCACCGGCCGCTTTCTCTCGGAGTTCGAAGTGCTCGGCTGGGCGCGCCAGCTGTGCGACGCGCTCGAATACATGCACTCGCAGCAACACCCGGTGCTGCATCGCGACATCAAGCCCAGCAACATCAAGCTCGCTCCCAGCGGGCTGATCAAACTCGTCGACTTCGGCCTCGTCAAACTCCTCTCCGACGATGGATCGCAGACGGTGACGATTCTGCAGGGCCGCGGCACCGCCGCCTACACGCCGCTGGAGCAGTACGGTGAGGACGATGCACACACCGATGGCCGTTCCGATCTCTACGCGCTCGGCGCCACGCTGTACCACCTGCTCACGAACACCACGCCGCCGGAAGCCAAGCAGCGGTTTCTGCGCCCAGACGCGCTGAAACGTCCGACCGCCATCAACCCGACGCTCACGCCGACCGTCGAACAGGCCATCCTCGACGCCATGGCCATGCACCCCGACGATCGACCGGTCAACGTCGCCGAGTTCCGGGCGCAGCTCTTCACCGGCACTCCCGACCTCGCGATCGCGCGCAGCGCCGAAGCAGCGCGGGCCGCTGCAGGCGATTCACGTCCGCACATCCTGCGCGACAACGCGCCCTGGCTCGCCGCCTCCCTCGTCGCCCTGCTCGCCGGCCTGCTCGTCACGCTGCAATAGCCTCGTGACGTCAGCATCTCGTCCGCTGCTCGTCGTGACGCACAGGCCAAGGCGTCCTACAATCTTCTGCGTCGGCTGCATCGCTCACGAAGGTTCACGCAGCCGCGAAACGATCCGAAATCATCTGAAGCTCCGGAGGTGAACATGACAACCGATGCGCGCAAATCCGCCTGGAGTGGCCTGCTGGCCACGCTGATCGTGTGCGGCTCCCTTACCGCTTGCGGCGCTGCCGCGCCGCAGCCGGCGGCGTCGCCAGACTTCGCACCCGCAGCCGAAGCCCCGATGATGGAGCGCTCCGCGCCGGCCGGCAACGTCGCCGCGTCCGATTCCGCCGCCGTCACCGAACGCCTCATCGTACGCAACGCCGACATGACGCTGGTCGTCGACGACGTGCCCGCCCGAATGGAGGCCGCCGCCGCCGTCGCCGCCAAGCACGACGGCTTCGTCGTCTCTTCGGCCGTCAGCCGCTACGACGGCGAAATCCGCGGCAACGTCACGCTGCGCGTCAAGAGTGAAAAACTCGACGCCGCACTCACCGATCTGCGCCAGCTCGCCGTCGAGGTGCGCGCCGAATCCAGCAGCGGCGAAGACGTCACCGGTGAATTCGTCGACCTCGGCGCGCAGCTCAAGAACCTCGAATCCGCCGAGGCGCGCCTGCAGAAGATCATGGACGAGGCGAAGAGCACCGAGGACGTGCTCAACGTGTTCAATCAGCTCACCCAGATCCGCGGACAGATCGAACAAATCAAGGGACGCATGAAGTTCCTCTCGGAATCGGCCGCGCTGTCGCGCATCTCGGTCGAGATGTTGTCCGACGCAGCCTCGCAGCCCGTCGAAGCGCCGGCATGGCGTCCGCTCGGCACCGCCAAGACCGCGCTCGACACGCTCGTCACGCTGCTGCGCGGGCTGGCCGACTTCCTGATCTATTTCGTCATCGGCATCCTGCCGGTGCTCGTGCTGATCATCGCCCCGATCGTGCTGATCATCCGCGCCGTCTCGCGCGCAGCGCGCAAGCGCAAGCTCGATGGCATCGCCACCTCACCCGCGCCGCAGGTGGGCGAGGAAGCGAAGCAGTAGGCGCACATCATGCCGACTTCGAACTCGCGTGACGCTCTGCTCGATCGCATCTTGAACGCCGCTCTGCGCGCCGCCGATCCGCGCGTCGCCGTCCGTCGCCACGTGCGGCGTGACGGCGACGCGCTGTTCGTCGACGACGTGCGCGTCGCGCTTCCCCACGACGTGCGCCTGGTCGCCGCCGGCAAGGCCGCCGCCCCGATGGCCGCCGAAATGCTCACGCTGCTGCACGGCCGCAGCGTGAGCGGCGTGGTCGTCACCAAGCACGGCCACGTCTCGAGCGACTGTTCTCCACTCACCGTCATCGAAGCCGGGCATCCGGTGCCGGACGAAGGCAGCCTGCGCGGCGGGGCCGCCGTAGCAGCCGCCGTCTCCGACACCGACGAACACACGCTCGTCATCGCCTGCGTCTCCGGCGGCGCCAGCGCGCTGCTGGTCGCACCGGAGCCTGGCATCTCGCTGCGCACGATTCAGGCCGTCAACGATGCGCTGCTGCGCAGCGGCGCCGACATCGCTGAAATGAACGCAGTGCGCTCGCGCATCGACCGACTCAAGGCCGGCGGTCTGGTGCGGCGCGCCACGCCGGCCCGCGTGCTGGCGTTGATTCTTTCCGACGTCATCGGCGACCCGCTCGACGTGATCGCCTCCGGATTGACGTTCGAACCACGCGCGCACAACGTGCTCGTCGGCAACAACCCGCAGGCGTGCGAAGCCGCGCGCGCCGAAGCCGAGTCGCTCGGCCTGCATGCGCGCGTCGTCACCACCACGCTGCGCGGCGAAGCGCGCGACGTCGGCGCGGCGATCGCCGGCGAGATCGCCGCTGCGCCGCCGGGCACGGCGCTGATCTACGGCGGCGAAACCACCGTCACGCTGCGCGGTTCCGGCAAGGGCGGCCGCAATCAGGAGGCCGCGCTCGCCGCAGCGATCGCGCTCGCCGAGTGCGGTGCGGCGAACAACTGCGTGGTCGCCGCACTCGGCACCGACGGCACGGATGGACCGACCGACGCCGCCGGCGCCGTCGCCCGTCCGACTACGGTCGCACGCGCACGCGCGCTCGGCCTGGATCCCGCCGACTTCCTGGCGCGCAACGACAGCTACGTCCTTTTCGATCGACTGGGGGACCTGCTGCGCACCGGGCCGACGGGCACCAACGTCGCCGACGTCATCGTGGCAATTTCCCCGTAAGCCACTAGTATTTCCTGCATGTCGATCACCATCGCGGACATACATGCCGCTCAACGTGTGCTGAACGGAGTCATTCTTCCGACGCCGATTCTTGCCGACGACACCCTGTCGCGCGAACTCGGCGCGCGCGCCTTCGTCAAGGCGGAGAACCTGCAGCGCGGCGGCTCGTTCAAGGTGCGCGGCGCGTACAACAAACTCGCCCATCTCACCGAAGAGGAGCGACGACGCGGTGTGATCGCCCATTCCGCCGGCAACCACGCGCAGGGCGTGGCGTTCGCCGCGCGCGCCTACGGCGTGACTGCCACGATCGTCATGCCGGAGAACGCACCGCTCACGAAAGTGGTGAACACGCGCGCGCTCGGCGCCGAAGTCGTCCTCAGCGGCGCCACGTTCGACGAAGCCGGCATGACCGCGCGCGATCTGCAGGAACAGCGCGGCCTGACGTTCGTACATGCGTTCAACGATCCGCTCATCGTCGCCGGACAGGGCACGCTCGGGCTGGAGATCATGATGGCGCTGCCCGACGTCACCGTGCTGGTCGTGCCGATCGGCGGCGGCGGCCTGATCGCCGGGATCGCCACGGCGGCCAAGGCGATGAACCCGTCCATTCGCGTCATCGGCGTGCAGGCGTCCGGCTGTTCAGCGGTGAAGCCGTCGCTCGCCGCCGGGCAGCCGGTGGCGCTGCCGCGCGCGCAGACGATCGCCGACGGCATCGCCGTCAAACGCCCGGGCGACATCACGCTGCCGATGATTCACGCACTCGTCGACGACGTCGTCGAAGTCAGCGAAGACGAGATCGCGCGCGGCATCGCCCATTGCGTGCAGGGAGCGCACCTCGTCGTCGAGGGGGCCGGCGCCGCCGGCATCGCAGCGCTGCTCGCCGGCCGCGTGCGCGTCGCGCCAGGCGACGTCGTGTGCGCGCCCCTGTGCGGCGGCAACATCGACGGCAACCTGCTGGCGCGCGTCATCGAGCAGGTGCTGGTGCGCCAGGGGCGCTACGTCTTGCTGAAGATGTCCGTCGCCGACCGGCCGGGCAACCTCGCCAAACTCATCGACCGCGTGGCCGCGGCCGGCGCCAACGTCATCGACGTGTACCACCGGCGCGCCATCTGGCTGGCTCCGCTCGGACGCGTCGGCATCGAGCTCGTGCTCGAAGTGCGCGACGAAGCGCACGGGCAGGAAGTGATCAACACCCTCACTACGGCCGGCTATCAGGTCGAGCGCGAAGGATACGCCTGGCCGGAGTAGCCCCGGGCGTCACCGATCCAGCAGTGCCCACACCTGTTCGCGCGAAATGACGCGGCTGCGCTGCACCGCGCGCCGCGCGCGCAGCATGCGCGGGATGCCCAGCAGCCCGGCCAGCTGCCCTTTCAGCCGGTTGCGCGCCGCCTGGCCGCGCCACGCCCGCAGCGCATCGAACGCGATGCGGATCTGGGAAGCCGCGATCGCACCGAAGCGCGCGCGCAGAATTTCCCCGGGCACGTCCTTGACCAGCAGCCACAGGAAATTGCGGCCGTCGTAATAGCTGTTGAGCACGCCGCCGCCCGTCGCGCTGACCTTGTGATACACGATCGCATCGTGCGCGAATGCGCAGCGATAGCCGGCCAGCTGCGCACGCCACGACAGATCGACGTCCTCGCACGAAAATTCGAAATCTTCGTCCAGCAGGCCGACGGCGTCCAACATGCTGCGACGGTACACCGATGCTGCACCGCACGCGCCGAACACATATTCGGCATCGAAGCGTCCGTCGTCGATCTGCCACACGCCGCGATTGCCGGGCGTGCCCGCGGACGAGTACGAGTCGCCGGCGCTGTGCAGCCGATCGCGGCGATCGAACAAGCGCAGTTTGCTGGCGACGAACCCGGCGTCGTCGTGCGCCGCGAAGCAGGCCGCCACGCGTTCGAGCCAGTGCACGTCGGCTTCGGTGTCGTTGTTCAGCAGCGCCACGGCCTCGCCGCTCGACGCACGAATGCCGGCGTTGCAGGCGCCCGCAAAGCGCAGATTCTTCGGCAGCGCAATCACCCGCACTTCCGGAAATTCGCGCGCAACCAGCGCCAGAGAATCGTCTGCCGACGCATTGTCGACCAGCAGCACTTCATGCGGCGGCAGCGTCTGCGCACGCAGCGCCTGCAGACACACCGGCAGATGCCGCGCGCCGTTCCAGTTCGGGATGACGATCGAGATACGCATCGAAGATTCCGCGATAATACCGCCCGTTGGACAAGGAATCCATCGGAACCATCGCAGACGATGAATCGTCGCACATCGTCGCGCTCTGCGACTTAGATGCGCTCGACACGCTCGATGCGCTCGACGATCAGGCGCTCGCTCAGCGCGCACGCCACGAACGCGACGCGTTCGGCGCGCTCTACCAGCGACACGTCGCCGCGATCTATCGCTACGTGTATTACCGCGTCGGAGTTTCCGTCGACGCCGAAGATCTGACGGCCAAGGTCTTCACGCGCGCGCTGCGCCACATTCACAATTACAGCGACCGCGGGCTGCCGTTCACCGCATGGCTGTATCGCATCGCGCACAACGTCGTGGCCAACTTCCATCGCGACAACAGCCGACATCCGGCGATCCCCTTCGAAGAAATCGACGCACATCCGGGGGAGCATTCCGACGCCGATCACGACATCGACGCCGAGCGTGACCGCATCCGTCTCATGCGCGCCATCCGCAAGCTGCCCGAAGAACGACAGCATCTGATCGTGCTCAAGTTCGTCGAGCAGAAACAGAACGCCGAGATCGGCGAGATCATGAATCGCAGCGAAGGTGCAGTCAAGTCGCTCTACCATCGCACACTGCAGCAGCTGCGCGAAGTGCTCGATGACGAAGAACGAAATGCCACGGCGATGAGCCCCGAAAATACTACGAACGCCGCACGGCGAATGATTTCACAGCCATGACCAGACTCACCCCCGACGACGTCGAATGGCTCGAACAGCGCCTGCAGCGCGCCGTTCGAACGGATGCCGTGCGGCCCGATCCGGCCTTCGTCAGTCGTGCCCACGACGAACTCATGCATGCCGAGATTGCCGCGGCGCGGCGTTCGCCGACCACACTCCTCGCCGTCGCCTTCGCATTCAGCGCACTCGCCGCCGCACTCCTGCTGTTGATGCGACGCCGATCGGCGCCGTCCTCTCGCACACGCTGACGACGAGCGGCCCATCATGTCCACCGAACTTTCCGTCGTCTCACTCGTCGTAGCGCTGATCACCACGATCGTTCTCCTCGTCCGGCTGCGTCGCACCGAGCGCACCACGGACGAAATCACCGTGGAATTTCTGCGGCAGCGCCAGCAGCTGGCGCAGGCGCTCGCCGAACGCGACGCGGCGCACGTGCAGCGTCAGGCGCTCTTCGACGCCATGACCGACCCCGCGATTTTCATCGACGACGCACACCGCGTCACGGCGATGAACGCAGCCGCGCAGACGATGGGCATCTTCGAGCTCGAGCGCAGCCTGATCGAAAGCACGCGCTCGTTCGAGCTCGATCTTCTCGCCGAAGAAGCATTCACCGAACAGCTCGACCTGCCCCGCAACGTGCTGCTCAACGGCAAGCTGCATCGCTGCCGCGCGACGCTGCTCGAAGGCGGCGCCAGCGCCGTGGTCGTCCTGCGCGACATCAGCGAGCTGACGCGACTCGGCCGCGCTCGCCGCGACTTCGTCGCCAACATCGGCCACGAGCTGCGCACGCCGCTCACGGCGATCCGCCTGCTTCTGGACGGCGCGCGCGCCGCAGCGCGCACGGACACGCCGCTTCCGGCCGCGCTCGCGCGCACGCTCGATCAGATCGATGATCAGACCACCGCGCTGACACAGCTCACCCAGGAGCTCTCCGATCTCGCACAGATCGAGAGCGGCCAGCTTCCCATGCGCCTCATCGAGATCGACCTGCACGAAGTCGTCGCCGCTGTGCTCACCCGTCTGTCGCCGCAGGCCGAACGCGCCGGCCTGCAGCTGACATCGACCGTCGATCCGAGCCTGCGTGTGCTCATCGACCCGGCGCAGATTCAACGCGTGTTGTCCAATCTCATTCACAACGCCGTCAAATTCACCGCCAAAGGCTCCATCACCGTCGGCGCAGAAATCGAAGATGGGGACTTCATCCGCATCGGCGTGCGCGACACCGGCGAAGGCATCCCGGCCGACGAACTGCCGCGCATTTTCGAGCGCTTCTATAAAGTCGACCGCGCCCGCGGCCGCAGCGGCACCGGCCTGGGGCTCGCCATCGCTCGCCACATCGTCGAAGCGCACGGCGGGCGCATCTGGGTCGTCAGCACGCTCGGCGCCGGCACCACCTTCTGGTTCACCGTCCCGCGCGCGGAGAACTGACGACGGCCGTCCGCCGTCTGCCGTCCGCCGTCCGCCGTCCGCCGTCCTTCTGTGGTAGCGTATCGCTCGCATGCCGAAGTACTCCGCCATCTTCTTCGACCTCGACGGCACTCTGCGTGCATCGCTTCCCGAGGGATTCGAAGCATTCATCGAATACGCCGGCCGCGTCGGAATCGCGCTGACCGACGAACAGGCCGCCGCGTGCGAACGCGAAGCACACCGCTACTGGGCATCACCCCGCGTGGACGACGACATGGCGCGCTTCGACAAACGCGATTTCTGGGTGAACTACAACCATACGCTGCTGACCGCCATCGGCGTGCACGACTGCCCGGACTGCGCGCATCGCATTCAAGATCTTTTCGAGCACTACGACCCGGAAGACATCGTCTTCGGCGACGCGCGCACCGTGCTCAAGACGCTGCACGAAGCCGGTTATACGCTCGGGCTGGTCTCCAACCGCGACACGGACCTGGCGCCGATCATCGCCCGCTACGGCTTCGAGGAGTTCTTTCATTTCAACCTGTGGGCCACGGCAGCCGGTTCGTTCAAGCCCGATCGCGTCATTTTCGAAAAAGCGCTCGAGCTCGCCGGCGGCCTCGCTGCGCACTCCGTCCTCTACGTCGGCGACAATTATTTCGCCGACGTCGTCGGCGCCCGCGGCGTCGGCATGGACGTCGTGCTGATCGATCCGCGCAACGTCTTCGCCGGGATGCACGACAAGCGCGTGCGCCGGCTGCGCGACGTATTGACCTACATCGAGCTTTCCAATCGATGAACGAAGATTCCGAACTCGCCCCGGTTCCTGAGGTGCCGCTCCCGGACGAACGGACGCCGCGACGCCGGCGCCTGGGCGTCGCACTGCTGACGACGGCGCTGCTCGCCTGCGTCATCGGCGGCGTCGTCGGCGCCGCGGCGTGGTTCAGCGGCGCAGTGCGCATCGTCGAAACGTCGGCGCCATCGGAAGCGCTCACCTCACGGACCGCTGCCCCGCCGTCCCCCGCGTCGACGGCGATGATTCCTACGCCCGCGCCAGAACGCACGTCGACACCGCGACCGACGGCCACGCCCAGCGCCGCGCCGCGCACGATTCCCGCCGCCGATACGCGACGGCAGCTGCGCGTGCAGGATACGTTCGCCGAACTCGTGCGCCAGCGCTACGTCTACGCCGATTTCAACGGCATGAACTGGGACGCAGCGATGCGTGAAGACTCGATGCGCGCGCACCGCGGCATGAGCGACGAGGATTTTCACCGCATGCTGGCCGATCGCATCGACGAGCTCGGCGACGCTCACTCGGCCTTTCTCTCGCCCGAAGAAGCTGAAGACGAAGATGCCGAATATTCCGGCGAACTGGTATACGCCGGCGTCGGCGTCGTCACGTTTCCCTTGAGCCACACCGACGGGCTGGCCGTGCTGCAGGTCTACCCGAACAGCCCGGCCGCGAACGCCGGCATTCGCCCGCACGAACGAATCGTGCGCATCGATGATCAGCCGGCCGTCGACGTCGACGGCAATTCGAACGCTTCGCTCTTCCGCGGCGAAATCGGCACGCCGGTGAACGCCGTCATTCGAACGCCCGACGGCCGCGAACGCACGGTCGAACTCGTGCGCGCCGAAGTGCGCGCCGACGAACGCGTGACGCACCGCCTGCTCACGGCCGGCGCCGGGCCGATCGGGTACATCGCCATCCCCACGCTGTTCGAGGAATCGATCGACGAACAGGTGCGCGCCGCTCTCGAGGAACTGCAGCGCGACGCGCCGCTCGCCGGGCTGATCCTCGACCTGCGCATCAACGGCGGCGGCGCGCTGGACGTGCTGCAGCCCACGCTCGGCTTTTTCACACGCGGCGCGATCGGCAGCCTCTACGATCGCAGCGCCGCCGAGGAGACGATCGTCGTGCAGGCGCGCGGCGTCGGGCGCTCGCAAAGCATGCCGATCGTCGTGCTGATCGGCCCGGCCACCGAATCGTACGCCGAAGTCTTCGCCGGCGCGCTGCGCGAAAAGGAACGCGCTGTGCTGATCGGCCAGCGCACCGCCGGCAACATCGAAACGCTGCGCTCGCACCAGTTCGAAGACGGTTCGCGCCTGTGGCTCGCCGAACAAAGCTTCCGCCTGCCCTCCGGCAAAAGCTGGGAAGGCGTCGGCCTCGAGCCCGATATGACGATCGAAGCGCAGTGGCACGAATACGACGAAGCGAACGATCCGCTCGTCGCCGCCGCGCTGGCTACGTTCCCGTAATGCGAGAATACGGCCCATGATCTGCGACTACGAAGGCTCGGACTACCAGAGCCGCTTCTGGAAGAACGCCGACCGCGCCTACGAAGACGCCGTCGAACGCGTCGCCATCCGCCGCCTGCTTCCCCAGTCCGGCCGCCGCATCGTCGAGTTCGGCGCCGGGTTCGGACGACTCGCCGAGCTCTACACCGGCTACGAGCAGATCGTGCTGCTCGACTACTCGCGCTCGCTGCTCGAGGAGGGCATGCAGAAATGGGGCGGCGATCCGCGCTTCACCTTCGTCGCCGCCGACATCTACAACCTGCCGTTCGCACCGGGCGTGCTCAGCGCCGCCACCATGGTGCGCGTCATTCATCACATCGCCGACGTGCCCGCAGCGCTGCGCCGCATCCG
>JBIIIA010000347.1:0-3927 GCA_044235195.1 Thermoflexales bacterium | reverse complement strand
AGGGGGAGCGTGGCGACGTTTGCCCCCTCTTCGCCGAAATTTCGCGCGCTTCCTCGAGCGTTGATCAGCGACGATTTGCGCGAAATTGAGGGGGAGAGGGGGGCAGGGGGTGAGGCGTGGGCGCGCAACGATGCCTTTAGCCCCGGGTACACCAACGGCCGGCCCTGCGGTCGCCGGTTGGCGCTGGGACAACAGGATTTCTACAAAATCGTAAGGCGCACCCCATTCGACCCCAGCGCCGGATGCCGCCACTACAATTACCGCGTGCGCCCCGCCCGCGTTCCGCATCGCAACTTCCTGTTGCACACCCTCAACGGCGTGCTCGTCGCCATCAGCGAAACGTTGAACGATCCGACGCTGATCATGACGGCGCTGCTCAGCCAGCTCACCACGTCGAATCTGCTGATCGGCATCCTGGCGCCGCTGCGCGACACCGGATGGTTCCTGCCGCAGCTGTTCATCTCGCATCGCGTACAGCGCGTGCCGCGCAAGATCGTATTTTATCGCGGCGCCACCGCCTTTCGCGTCGCCGGCTGGGTGCTGCTCGTCATCGCGTTGTTCACGCTGAGCGACCACACGGCGATGCTGTGGGCGATTCTGGTGACCTCGCTGATCATCTCCGTCTCCGGAGGAATCGGCGGGCTGAGCTACGTCATCGTCACCGCCAAGGCGATCGCCGCGCACGAACGCGGCAAGCTCTTCGGGCTGCGGGAATTCCTCGGCGGCGGCCTGAGCGTGCTGATGGGCGGCGTCGGCGCGCTGATCCTGAGCGGGCATTTTCTCGGCCTCGAACTTGCCTTCCCGCACAACTACGGCCTGCTCTTCGCCGTCTCGACCTTGTTCTTCGCCGCCGGGACGTTCACGTTCGGCCTGCTCCACGAAGAGCCGGACGCGCCGCACACCAACGACGTCCGACTGCGCGACCAGCTGCGCCGCGCCGTCGGCATCCTGCGCAGCCACCTGCATTTTCGAAAATTCATCCTCATGCGCGCGGTGCTGCTGTTCGCCCGCGCCGGCATGCCGTTCATCACCGTATTCGCCAAGCGCAGCCTGCACATCTCCGACGGCTTCCTGGCCACCCTCGTCTCGGTCTCGCTCGGCTGCGCGCTGCTCGCCGGCCTCTTCTGGGGAAGGTTGAACGACCGCCGCGGCGCCGCCGCCGTGCTCTCGTTCAGCGCCGTCTTCGGCGCCGCCGCCTGCGCCATCGCCCTGGCGCTCACGTTTCTCGCGCCGGCCGTCCCGCTGCTCGGCGCGCCGCTGCTCGTCGCCTGCGCCATGCTCATGGGCGTCGCCAACGCCGGCCAGAACGTATCGCTGATGGCGCTCATGATCGACGTCGCGCCGGCCGACGAGCGCCCGCTCTTCTTCGGGCTCAACAACACCATCCTCGGCATCGTGCAGCTGCTCACCAGCGCCGTCGGCCTGCTGGCCGACGCCCTCGGCTTCTACGCGCTGTTCGCATTCTGCGGCCTGTGCTTCCTCGCCATGCTGACGCTCGTACGATCGATCGGACGATAGTCGTCTGCCGTCCGCCATCTGCCGTCTATGATTCCCCCCAATGGACATCTCGACGCGTCAACGACCGATCGCCGTGGTGCGCGGCGGCGGCGACCTGGGCAGCGGCGTGGCGTGGCGCCTGTGGAAGACCGGCTTTCGCGTCATCTGCACCGACCTGGCGCAGCCGCTGGTGATTCGTCGCACGGTCGCGTTTTCCACGGCGATCTACGACGGGCGCTCGCTCGTCGAGGGCGTCTCCGCTGAGCGCATTTCCGCCGCCGACGAAGCGTTCTTCGCCTGGGCGCAGAACACGCTGCCGGTGATCATCGACCCGGACGCGCGCGTGATCGACATCTACAAGCCGGAAGTCGTCGTGGACGCCATCATGGCCAAGCGCAACACCGGCACCACGCGCGTGCAGGCGCCGTGCGTCGTCGCGCTCGGCCCGGGCTTCGTCGCCGGCGAAGACTGCCACGCCGTCGTCGAGACGCAGCGCGGCCACGATCTCGGGCGCGTGCTGTGGTCGGGCGCGGCCGCACCGAACACCGGCGTGCCCGGGCTGATCGGCGGCGAAGGCGAACGGCGCGTGGTGCGCGCGCCCGCCGACGGCGTGCTCTTCGGGCGACGCGCCATCGGCGACGCGGTAAAAGCCGGCGAAGTGATCGCCTCGATCGACCAGGCGCCGGTGCACGCTACGATCGACGGCATGCTGCGCGGCATGCTGCACGATCGCGTGCGCGTGGCCGCCGGCATGAAGATCGCCGACATCGACCCGCGCGGCGTGCGCGGCCACTGCTACACCATCTCCGACAAGGCGCTCGCCATCGCCGGCGGCGTGCTCGAAGCGGTGTTCACGCTGCGCAGCCGATGACGCCATGACGCTGCACGAAGACGTCGACTATCGCACCTTCGACCTGCGCGGCAGCCACGCGCACGCCGGCTACGCGCTCGGCTGCGCCGACCCGCCCTTCCGCATGCAGTCGTGGTGGTTCCCGCCGCCGCCCGATCGCTTCGCCCGCTCGTGCGCGGCCGTCGTGCGCGAATTCCACCCGCACATGATCGACGAATGGCGCGCCTACGCCGACGGCCAGCGCCTGCACGTCGACGAACTCTGGCGGCAATGCTGCCGGGTGAACCTGAAGGCGCGCCTGCGCGCACATGATTACGCGCGCGAATACGGCGAAGGCTGCTCGACGTTCGTGTGGCACACGCCGGGCGGCGCTGCGCTCGTCGGCCGCAACTACGACTACTGGCCGCTGCAGCTGCGCCGGCAGCGCATTCGCTTCACGCCCGACTGCTGCGCCGTGCCGACGCTCGGCGCGCGCGGCGGCGTGCCGTGCGGGCGCTACGACGGCATGAACGCGCACGGCGTGTTCGTCTCGCTGCACGTCGTCATGACCGACACGCCCGCCGAAGACGACGTGCGCCCGGGCGTGCCCTTCCACCTCGTCGGCCGCATCGCCCTCGAGCTGTGCCACAGCGCGCGCGAGGCCCGCGACCTGCTTCTGGACATGCCGCACATCAGCTCGCTGAACTATCTCGTCGCCGACGCGCGCGACGCGTGGATCATCGAAGCCGACCCGCGCCGCGTGCGCGCGCTCGAGCGCGACGGCGCCGTCACCGCCGCCACCAACCACTATCGCCATCCCGACATGACGCCGCTGCAGGGGCGCCGCACGCACACGAATTCGCAGTGCCGGCTGGATTTCCTCTGCGCACCCCGCAGCGCGCCCGCCGACGTCGACGCCCTGCTCGCGCACGCCCAGCACATCATGGCCGACCGCAGCGTGCCGATGAGCGGCGCCAGCGGCGCGCTCACCACCCTCTGGTCGTGCGTCGCCGAGCTGCGCTCCCGCCGCATCCGCTACGCCGCCGGCCGGCCGGACCACGCGGAGTTCACGGAGTTCGAGATGGGTGGGGGAGGCGCTGTATGAAATGCATTCATACGGAAAAACGAACAGAGAGGAAAGGGTATCGGATTACCGAACCGAGCCACGTCGAATCAGGTTCACCACTCCCAGCAGGACGATTGCGCCCAGGAGTGACACCAGAAGCGCACCCAGGCTGAAGTTGCCCTGGTTGATCGTTCCAACGCCGAGGAGGGGAGAGATCAACAGTCCTGCGAGAAACGCGCCCACGATGCCCACGATGATGTTGAGCAACGTGCCTTGCTGGCGATCGGTGCCCATGACCAAGCTGGCCACCCACCCCAAAAGCCCGCCGACGATGATCCAGATTACGAAATTGATGATCGACATAGTTTGACCCTTTTTTTGATCCTTATGCTTCCATCTCTTCGAATTGCATGCCCTGATTCGATTTGGGCCGCTGGTTCGGATTGCGTTCAGTGTGCATCCAGGATCAACTTTGCCGAATCGATCAGCTGACCGAGGGTGTTGCGCGAGGAAGGCAGGCGAACGCTGGTCGGAT
>JBIIIA010000058.1:0-12669 GCA_044235195.1 Thermoflexales bacterium | reverse complement strand
TCGCCTGTCGCCCACCGTCGTGCGGCTGCTCACCTGGAAAGCCGACGAGCCGATCGACGATGCGCTGTGGCGCGCCCGCGTCGCGCAGGCGGTCGCCCGCCGCGCCGCCGATCCGTCGCTCGCCGACACCGATGCGCGCCGCCTCGTCTTCGGCGAGAGCGACGGCCTGCCCGGCGTCGTGGCCGATCAATACGCCGATCAGATCGTCGTCGAGTTTTCGGCGCTGTGCGCCGTGCGCGCGCGCGACGCCGTCGTCGCCGCCCTGCGCGACTGCACCGGCGCCGCCCGCGTCGTCGAACGCCTCGACGAGGAACGCCTGCGCTCGGAATACGGCAACAACATGCGCCTCGTGCGCACGCTGCAGCGCGAACCCGCCGACGGCCCGGCCGAGGTCACCATCCGCGAAGGCGCGCTGCGCTTTCGCGTCGATCTGCGGCCTGGACAGAAGACCGGCTTTTATCTCGACCAGCGCGACAACCGCCGCCGTGTGGCCGCCTGGTGCCGCGGCGCGCGCGTGCTGAATGCCTTCAGCTTCAGCGGCGCGTTCGCCGTGAACGCCCTCGCCGCCGGCGCCACGCACGTCACCAACGTCGATTCGTCGAACGACGCGCTGGCCATGGCGCAGGTCAACGCCGAACTGAACGGCATCGCGCCGTCGTCGTTCACCAACGCCGCCGCCGATGCGCTCGACGAACTGCGCCGCCGCCGCAGCGCCGGCGAGTCGTTCGACGTGGTCGTCGTCGACCCGCCGAAGTACGCGCACACGCCGGCGCAGATCGAACGCGCCGCGCGCGCCTACAAGGACCTCAACCGCGCCGCGCTCGCGCTCGTGCGGCCGGGCGGCATCCTCGCCACGTTCTCGTGCAGCGGCGTGGTCGACGCCGCGCTTTTTCAAGAGACGGTCGCCGCCGCCGCGCTCGAGGCGCACCGCGATGTCCGCGTCGTCGAACGCCTGACGCAGGCGAGCGACCATCCGGTGCTGCTCTCGTATCCGGAGTCGGAGTACCTCAAGGGGTTGATCGCCAGGATCGAGTAAATGCGCGCGCCGTCTTTTCTGCACTCGCTGCGCCACGCCGCGAACGGCGTGCGGCTGGCGCTGAACACGCAGCGCAATATGCGCATGCATGCCGCCGTGGCCGCGCTCGTCGTCGTCGCCGGCATCGCGCTGCCGACGACGAGCACGGAATGGATCATCCTGGCGCTCACCATCGGCTTCGTGTTTCAGGCCGAGCTGATGAACACCGCGCTCGAAGCCGTCGTCGACAAGGCATCGCCGGAAATTCATCCGCTCGCCAAAGCGGCCAAGGACTGCGCCGCCGCCGCAGTCCTCGTGGCCGCCTTCACCGCCGTCGTCGTCGGCGCGCTGATCTTCGTGCCGAAGCTGCTTACGCTGCTGTGACCGGCGGCAGCTTCTTCGCCTTCAGCACTTCGTTCAACAACGCCAGATCGTACAACCCGCTCAGGTCCGGCTTCGACGAGCCGAGGAACCCCAGGTCGAAGGCGAAGTCGGCCTGCCGCAGCAGCGTTTGCGCCAGCGGCTCATAGGTGAAGTCGACGTTCTTGAAGGCCGCGTCAATCACCTTCGCCGGCAGCGATTTGGTGGTGACGCGTTCGATCTCCTTGTTCGCCAGCGCCTTGGCCTGCGCCGCCTGCGCACGAATGAACGTGATCGCATCCACGTGCGCGCCGAGGAACGCACGCACCAGATCCGGCTGCTCCGTGAGGAATTTCGTGCTCGCCACGATCAGTGTGGTGATGAACTTTCCGTTCGGCCACATCTTGCGCTCGTCGATGAACAGTTTGCCGGCCGCCTCCTGCAGCAGACGCGTACCCCACGGCTCCGGCACCCACGCGCCGTCGATCTGCTTCTGCTTGAACAGCGTCAGAATGTCGGGATTGGCCGTCGGCACGACCGTCACATCGCCGCCCTGATCCGCCGTTTTCAGCCCGTTCTCCTGCAGATAGTGCCGCAGCGCCACGTCCTGCGTGCCGCCGCGCTGCGGCGTGGCCAGCTTCTTGCCGGACAGATCGGCCGCCTTAGTGATGCCGACGTCCGGACGCACGACGAACAGCGCACCACCGCTCGACGCCCCAGCGATGATGCGCAGCGCCTTGCCACGGCTGCGCACGTATCCGTTGATCGCCGGGTTGGGGCCGACGTAGCCCAGATCGATTTCGCCGGCCATCAACGCCTCGACCAGCGCCGGCCCGGCGTTAAATGCCTTCAGGTCGAGCGTCACATCCGCTCCCAGCGCCTTCTGAAACGCGCCGCGCTGCACGCCGACGAGAGCCGCGGCATGGGTGAAGTTCGGGAAGTACGCCAGCCGCACCGTCGCTGCCTGCGCACGCGTCTGCGATGCACTCCATCCATGCACCAGCCCGGCCGCCGCCGCACCGGCTCCGAGCTGCATGAAGCGGCGTCGCGTAATTTGCATTTCGTTCTTCATCGTTCTCCTTCTCTCACTCTCTACTTTGACTTTTTCTCTGCCGCTACGGCACCAGCACGGCATCGACGATATGCACGACGCCGTTCGCCGCAGTGATGTCCGATGCGACGACTTTCGCGCCGCCCACGTAGATCGCGCCGTCGCGCTGTTCGACGACGAGCTCCGCCCCATTGAGCGTCTTCAATGCGCTCACGGTCGCGAGGTCTTCGGCCTTCCACTTTCCGGCGACGACGTGATAGTTCAACGTGGATTTCAACAGCGATTTGTCGCCCAGGATGAATCCGAGCTGCACGTCCGTCAGCTTGCCGAAGGCGGCGTCGTTCGGCGCGAATACGGTGAACGGACCCTTGCCGCTCAGCGCATCGAACAAACCCCCGAGCTGAAGCGCGTTCGCCAGTACGGGCGCGCCGGCTGCGCTCACCGCCTCCGGGATCCCGAACGGCACGCGCGCCGTGCGCTTCGGCGCATATTCGCCGCACTGCTCCGCCTGCGCTTTCTCGGATCGCCCCAGCGGAAGATCGACGCGCACGGCGTCACCCGGGCGCGCCACGTTCACGGCAATGACCGGCGCCGTCGTATATTCGCCCGCACCGGCCACCGGCAGCACGAAGTATTTTCCCGGCTTCACCGGCGCACCGTAGCCGCCCTCGCTCGAGGCAGCGCCGCACACATACCAGCTTCCGCCGTCGGTGATCTTTACACGCGCCGACGCGATCGGCTCACCGGCGTCGCGCGCACCGTTCCCATTCGCATCGATGAATGCCACGCCCGTGATCAATCCCAGTTCCGATTGCGCGTGCGCCGCATACTCCGATTTGCACATCGACAGCGCCAGTACGGCGCCGAAGCAGATCATTCGAATCTTCATCATTCCTCCGTTTCATGAATACGCTGCAGGCTCGTCTCCGGCGTGCACACTGGAGTGAGCGTGGATGCGATCCTAATGATTCACACCGCCGCATGTCAACGTTTTTTCACGGATCGAACGGTACGTGCGCTTCTCGCCGCGCTGCGAATCGATTCGCAGGAATGCACTCGCGATCGGCTACCTTTCGTCGGCGAGGTGCAGCCGACGAAAAAACTACCGGCTTCCCTTCGCAGGCGCAGCACATTCCCGGCGAACGTTTCGCAATTGCGTTTCGATCGAACTGCGTAAAGTAAACGGGCAAACCCACCATGACCGAAGACCTGCGCAGCAAACTCGACGAAACGGACTGGCTGATCCTCAGCGAACTGCAGAAAGACGCGCGCATCTCGTACGCCGAGCTGGGGCGACTGGTTCACCTGTCGCGCCCGGCCGCAGCGGAGCGCATTCATCGCCTCGAAATGCTCGGCGTCATCTCCGGCTATCGCGCCGAGATCGATCTGAGCAGCCTGGGCTACGGCATCACGGCTTTTCTGCGCATCACCAGCCACGGCACGTCGGCGAATCTGCTCGACGTCGCACGCAGCACGCCCGAGGTGCTCGAATGTCATCGCGGCACCGGCGCCGATTCGTTCATTTTGAAGGTCGTCGTGCCGTCGCTGTGGAAGCTCGAACACGTCGTCGACCGCTTCGTGCGCTTCGGTCAGGTCACGGCATCCGTCGTGATGTCGTCGGTGATGAGCAAACGCATCGTCACCGAAGGCATGGAGTCGCGCTCAGGATTCGAGGACGGCGCCGGGATTTAGCGCATCACGCAGGGCGACGACTTCGCCCACCACCACGGTCGCCGGCGGCCGCACGTCGATGCATTTCGCCGCGATGTCGTCGAGCGTGCCGACGATCACGCGCTGCTCCGGCGATGCGCCGCGTTCGATCACCGCCACGGGCGTATCCGCCCGCCGCCCGTGCGCCTGCATCTGCGCGACGATCGTCGGCAGCGCGCCGACGCCCATCAGGAAGACCGCGGTCGGCATGCGCGCCGCCGCCGCCCAGTCGACGTGCGCCCCGTCCGGCGCAGGATCGGCGCCGTCGGCCGCCGCGTGCGCCGAGAACACGCCGAATGCCGCCGCCACATGGCGATGCGTCACCGGTATCCACGCCAGCTCCGGCACGGCGACGGCGGACGTGATGCCCGGCACCACCTCCACAGGGATGCCGGCCTCGCGCGCCGCCAGGATTTCTTCCCCGCCTCGACCGAACACGAACGAGTCGCCGCCCTTCAGGCGAACCACCGTGCGCCCGGCGCGCGCATGTTCGATGATCAACGCGTGTATCTGCTGCTGCTTCGGCGTTCCACCCTTGCCCGGCGATTTGCCCACGTCGATGCACACCGCATGCGTCGGCGCATACGCCAGCAGATCGGGATGCGCCAGTCGATCGTAGAGCACGACGTCGGCGCGCTGCAGCGCACGAATGCCGCGCAGCGTGATCAGGTCCGGGTCGCCCGGCCCCGCTCCCACGAGGATCAGCCGCCCGCGGCTCGCTGCGGCTTCTGCAGTGGTCACGGTCACACTCCTCGACACGTACGACAACGCGCCGCTCGTTCGGGATGCGCGGCGCACTGCGCATCGGCGTCGTGCGGACGCACCGCACGATGCAGAAATTCGCGCATGAGTTCCGCCGCGCGCACGGGCTCGCCGTCGCGCAACAGTTCGGGCACGCACGATTCCAGCACACCTTCCCAATACGCCTGCCGTCGCTGATACGTCGGCAGGCCGTCCTTCACCGCCGGCCGCCAGCTGCGCAGGAAGTCGGCGAGCGCCGCCGCTTCTTCGGTCAGCAGATCCTGCTCGATGCGATCGCGGATCTGCTTGGCCAGCGCCGGGCTGGCGCCGCCGGTCGAGATCGCCACCTGCAGCTCACCGCGCCGCGCAATGGCCGGCGCGATGAAGTTGCAGTTGTCGAGGTCGTCGACGGCGTTCGCCACTTTCTGCTGTTCGCTGGCCAGCTGATACACGTGCGCATTCAGCGCCTTGTCGTCCGTGGCGCCGATGACGATGAACATTCCTGCGATGTCGGCATCGTCGAACTGGCGCGCATGCCAGCGGATCTCGCCGGCCTCGCTGCGCCGGCGGATCGCATCGCTCACCTCCGGCGCCACCACCGTCACGCGGGCGCCCGCTTCGACCAGCCCGACGACCTTGCCGGTCGCGATCGGCCCGCCGCCGACGACGAGCACGTCGCGCTCGCGCAGGTCGAGATAGATCGGATAGTAGTTCGGCATCGAGTCGCCGTGCTCTACTTCGGCACGCTCGTGAACGTCTTCAGGTAGTCGAACCCGACTCGGTCGCAGTAGTCGCCGAACGATTCGGCCGACTGTCGCTCCGCTCGGAAATGCTCGAACACCGGCTTCAGCGTGGCGCCGATTTTGTCGATCGGCACGACGTCGAGGAACGGCCGCGCCAGGCGCGTGCCGGCTGCATTGCCGCCGAGGTAGATCACGTACTTGTTCAAGCTGCGGCCCACTAGCGCCAGCTCCGCCACGTACGGACGCGCGCAGCCGTTCGGACAGCCGGTCATGCGCATGACGATCGGCTCCTGGATCAGGCCGGTCTCCTCGAGCGCGCCCTCGATGTCTTCGATCAGATCGGGCAGCACGCGCTCGGCCTCGGTGATCGCCAGGCCGCACGTCGGCAGCGCCGGACACGCCAGGCTGTTGCGGCGCAGGCCGGTGATGCGGTCGACGGTCACGATGCCGTATTCGTCGAACAGCGCATCGATCGCGGCGCGATCCTCGGGGCGGATGTCGCTCAGGAGGATGTTCTGCTGCGCCGTCAATCGCACCGCTGTGCCGAACTGCTCGACGATGCGCCGCAGCCCGCTGCGCAGCCGATTCGCGCCGCGATCGGCGATGCGGCCGCTGTCGATCGGCAGGCCGACACACCACGTGCCGTCGCCGACTTCGTTCCATCCGAGGTGATCATCGACCACGAATTCCGGCATCGGACGCGGATCGTGAATGGGGAACGACACGCGGCTCTGCAGCTCGGCGCGGAATTTCTCCAGCCCCCATTCGTGCAGCACGTACTTCAGGCGCGCATGCTTGCGGTTGGTGCGATCGCCGAAGTCGCGATGCACGGTCACGATCGCCTTGATCACTTCGAGCGCGTTCTCGGGCGTGACGAAGCCGACCACGTCGGCCAGCCGCGCGAACGTCTCTTCGTTGTTGTGCGTCAATCCCATGCCGCCGCCGGCCACCACGTTGAAGCCGATCAGCGTGTTCGATTCGTCGAACAGCGCGATCAGGCCGGCATCGTTGGTGTAGATGTCGACGCAGTTGTCGCCGGCGAAGGCGATGGCCGTCTTGAACTTGCGCGGCAGATACGTCTTGCCGTACAGCTTGTCCTCTTCGTCCTGCACGAGCGCCTCGCCGTCCAGCCAGATCTGGTGATAGGCGCGCGTGCGCGGCAGCGTCTCGGCGCTGAGTCGATCGGCCAGCTTCTGCACGATCAACCGCTGCGGATCGGTCGTCGGCGCCGGGCAGCACATCACGTTGCGCACCACGTCGCCGCATGCGCCGAACGTCGTCACGAACGCATGGTTCAGCGCGCGAATGGTGTTGCGCAGGTCGCTCTTGATCACGCCGTGGAACTGAATGCCCTGGCGCGTCGTGATCCGCAGCGTGCCATTGCCGTACTGCGACGCGATGTCGTCGTGCGTCAGATACTGCTGCGCCGTCAGCTTCCCGCCCGGCAGCTTCGAGCGGATCATGAAGGAATACTCCTTCTCCGCCGCGCCGCGCTGGTCACGGTTCGTCTGCTCGTACGAGCCGTGGAACTTGATCAGCACTTTCCCCGCTTCGCTCAGAAAAGCGTCGCTGCTTTCGATGTCGCGGTCCAGCGGGCCGAGCAATCCGTTGCTTGCGAGTTTGACCTGTTCTACGTTGACGTTTGCCATAGAGAAAATTTTTCAATTCACGAAGCCGACTCCGGCCGTCGTGTTGCTCCACTCGTCGATCAAAATGAACGCGCCGTTGGTCGGCACGTCCGCATACGCGTCGGCGAAAATCGGCTGCGCCGTGCGCAGCGTCGCTACGCCGATCTCGTTCAGCTTGAGCCGGCCGGGGTCCGCCGTCTCCGCACGGGTGACGACGTCGAGCACGCTCTCGATGCGCCCGACCTTCGCACGCACGCGGTTCACACCGTGCTGCAGCAGGTAGGTCTTGCCGTTCTCGAGCGCGCTGTGGTCGAGCCAGCACATGTGCGCGCGCACTTCGCGCCGCGCCGTCGGCGCCCCTTCCGGCGCGCACAGCGTACAGCCGCGGCTGATGTCGATGTCGTCCGCCAGCAGCAGCGTCACCGAATCGCCGGCTTCGGCGCGTTCGACGGGCGCACCCAGCCGCTCGATGCCGACGATGCGCGTGCGACGATCGTTCGGCAGCACCAGCAGTTCATCGCCCACCGCGAATGCGCCGCTCGCAATGCGGCCGGCGTAACCGCGGTAATCGTGCAGCGCCTCGGTGCGCGGACGAATCACCGTCTGCACCTGCATGCGCGCTGCGTAGCGCCGCGGCTGATTCGCCTCCGCCGTCTCGAGCATCTCCAGAAGCGTCGGCCCCTCGTACCACGGCATGCGCGCAGAACGACGCGTGACGCTCTCGCCGTACAGCGACGACGCCGGCAGAAAATCGAGGCGCTGCACGTCCGGCCGAATCGCGCCGAACTGCGCGCGGAACTGCGCCGTGATCTCGTCGAAGCGCGCGCGCTCGTAGCCGACCAGGTCCATCTTGTTCACGCACACGATCACGCGCGGGATGCGCAACAGGCAGGCGATCGAATAGTGCCGCGCCGTCTGTTCCACGATGCCGTTGCGCGCGTCGATCAGGATCACCGACGCCGCCGCCGTCGACGCGCCCGTCACCATGTTGCGCGTGTACTCGAAATGACCCGGCGTGTCCGCGATGATGTACTTGCGCGACGGCGTGCTGAAATACACGTGCGCCACGTCGATGGTGATGCCCTGCTCACGCTCGGCGATCAGCCCGTCCGTCAGCAGCGACAGATCGAGAAAATCCACGCCGCGCCGCTTGCTCGCCGCGTCGATCGCCTCCAGCCGATCCTTCGGCACCGAACGCGTGTCGTACAGCAGACGCCCGATCAACGTGCTCTTCCCATCATCGACCGATCCGGCCGTCGCAATTCTTAATATGTCCATATGTCCATCGGCTCTTTCCCTCTCCCCTCTTCCCTCTCCCCTCTACCCCTCTCCCCTAAAAATACCCGTCCCGCTTGCGCTTCTCCATCGCCGCCTCGGAGCGCTTGTCGTCGATGCGCGCGCCGCGCTCGGAGATTTCCGCCGCGCGGATTTCGTCGATCACGTCGTCGAGCGCCGTCGCATCCGAGCGCACCGCCGCCGTGCACGTCATGTCGCCGACGGTGCGAAAGCGCACCGTCGCGCGATACGGCTTTTCGTCGGGCGTCTTATTGATGTAGGGAGAGTCGGCCCACAGCAGTCCGTCACGATCGAACACGTCGCGCTCGTGCGCAAAGTAGATCGAGGGCAGCGGAATCTTCTGCTCGCGAATGTAGTTCCATACGTCCAGCTCGGTCCAGTTCGAAATCGGGAACACACGCACGTTCTCGCCCGGCGCGATGCGGCCGTTGTACATATCGAACAGCTCCGGACGCTGACGCTGCGCGTCCCACTGGCCGAATTCGTTGCGCACCGAGAACACGCGCTCCTTGGCGCGCGCCTTCTCTTCGTCGCGCCGCGCCCCGCCGATGCAGGCGTCGAATTTCATCTCCTCGATCGCGTCCAGCAGCGTCACCGTCTGCAGCACGTTGCGGCTGGCGTACTTGCCGCTCTCTTCGCGCACGCGCCCGCGATCGATCGAGTCCTGCACCAGGCGCACGATCAGCTCGTAGCCGAGCTCGGCCACCAGCCGGTCGCGATAGTCGAGCGTCTCCGGAAAGTTGTGCCCGGTGTCGACGTGCAGCAGCGGGAAAGGCGGCCGCGCCGGCGCGAAGGCGCGCATCGCCAGATGCGCGATCACGATCGAATCTTTGCCGCCGGAAAAAAGAATCGCCGGGTGTTCGAACTGCGCCGCCGTCTCGCGCAGAATGTGCACGGCCTCGTCGGCCAGCTCCTCCGGAAAAGACGCGGCCTGCGCTTTGCCGCCGGCGTACGGCGATGATTCGGCAATTTCGTTGTTGATGCTCATGATCGATGCAGTCCGCATTCCTTTTTCGAGGTCTCCCACCACCAGCGCCCGGCGCGCGGATCTTCACCAGGCTCGATCGCCCGGGTGCACGGCGCACAGCCGATGCTGACGAACCCGCGGCGATGCAGCGGATTATCCGGCACCCCGTGCGCCCGAATGTACTCGAGCACGTCGGCATACGTCCACGCAATCAGCGGGTTGAATTTCAACAACTCGTAGCCGGCGTCCCATTCCACCACGCTCATCGCCTGGCGGTTGGCCGACTGCTCGGCGCGCAGGCCGGTCACCCACACGCGCGCACCGCGCAGCGCGCGCGCCAACGGTTCGACCTTGCGCACGTGGCAGCATTCTTTGCGATTCTCGACCGATTCGTAAAAACTGTGAAATCCCTTTTCGGTCGTCAGGCGCTGCACCGCCGCCGCGTCGGGCGCATACACCTCGATGTTCCGACCGTAGCGCTGCCGCGTAGCATCGATCAATTCGTACGTCTCGGGAAACAATCGCCCGGTGTCGAGCGTGAATACGCGCACGTCGATGTCATTTCGAAAGATCGCGTCGGTGATCACCTGATCTTCCTGGCCGAGCGACGTCGAGAACGCCACCTCACCCGGAAAGCGCGCACTCATGCGGCGCAGCGCGCCGACCAGGTCGTCGTTCGCCATTTCGGCGGCAATCGCCGCAGCTGTCGTAAAAGGCGTCGTCATCGTTTGGTTACTGCGACGCCGAGACGTAGCCCCAGCGCTCTGCGATGCGCCGCTCGATCGGCGCGAAAATCAGCTGATTCACCGTCACGCCGACGGCGATGATCAGCACCATCACCGCCAGCACTCCCGCCGCATCGTTGAAATCACGCCCAGTCTGCAGCAGGTTGCCCAGGCTGAGCGAAAAGAACAGCAGCTCGGCTGCCATCAGCGAACGCCACGCGAATGCCCAGCCCTGCTTGAGGCCAGCCACGATCGACGGCAACGCCGCCGGCACCACCACCTGCGTGTACAGCGCCAGGCCGGATGCCCCCAGGTTGCGCGCCGCCTTGACGAAGATCGGCGGCGTGTTTCGCACGCCGTCGCGCACGCCCAGCACGATCGAAAACAACGCCCCCATGATCACCACGAACTGGATCGCGCGCTCGTTCAGGCCGAGCCACAGAATGGCAAGCGGCAGCCAGCACACGCTCGGCAGCGCCTGCAGGCCGACCACCAGCGACCCCAAGGTGTCTTCCAGCAGTTGATTGCGCGCGATCAACGCGCCCAGGATCACGCCGATCACCAGCGAGACCGAATAGCCGATCGCGATGCGCTGGATGCTCACCCACGCCCCCATCAGGTAGTCGCCGCCGACGATGCCGTCGTACAGCGTGCGCCCCACGACGATCGGCCCCGGGAAGAGATAGTCCTCCCAGATGCCGCTGCGCGACACAGCCTCCCACGCCACGAGCAGCAGCGCGAAGAACAGTAGTCTTCGCACCATCGTCACGCGCCGCCCGTTGCTGCTCGCCGAAGCGCTGCCACGCTGCACTGCCGCCGTCGTCGCCATCGATATTCTCCTTAGATAAATGCACCTTCGAGCTCGCCGGGCGCCGCCTGCAGCGCGCCGCGCAGCACGTCCATCACTTCCGCCGTCTTGCGGACGACGGCGATGTCTTCGAGCGATCGCGGCCGCGGCAGGTCGATGTGGAATTCCCCGAGAATGCGCCCGGGACGCGGGGAGAATACCAGCACTCGGTCGCCCAGCGCCACCGCCTCGCGCACGTTGTGCGTCACGAACAGGATCGTCTTGCGCGTCGCCGCCCACAACGTCTCCAGCTCGTGATGCAGACGATCACGCGTCAGCGCATCGAGCGCGCCGAACGGCTCGTCCATCAGCAGCACCTCCGGGTTCACCGCCAGCGATCGCGCCAGCGCCGCGCGCTGCCGCATGCCGCCGGAGAGCTGATGCACCGCGCTGCGCTCGAATCCGCTCAGATGCACGCGCGCGATCCACTCGCGCGCCATCTCCTCGCGCTCGCGCCGCGCAACGCCGGCCTGGCGCAGCGGAAATTCCACGTTCTCCTGCACCGTCAGCCACGGGAACAACGCCGCATCCTGAAACATCATCACCCGATCCACGCCCGGCCCGGTCACCGGCGCACCGCCGGCCGTCAGCTCGCCGGTCGTCGGCGTCTCCAGCCCGGCCACCAGATTCAGCAGCGTCGATTTGCCGCACCCGCTCGCACCGAGCAGGCAGAGAAACTCGCCGCGCCGCACGGTCAGATCGACCGGCGTCAGCGCCTGCACCGTTCGATCGCGCAGCGTATAGGTCTTGCTCACTCGGGTGAGGCGAAGCGCATCGTGTTCGTTCATGGCGTCGTGTTCGTTCATGGCGGATGTTGCCGATCCGTACGTACAGCACGGATACAGCGCAACGATTCTAGAGAGCGCCGACGTCGTGTCAATCGCTCTTCGCGCTGCGAACGCCGAAACGCCGTCGCTGCGTAGGCGTCCAGCCGCGCACTCCTGCGAAACGCAGATCGCGATCGGCGCAGCCCCTTCCGTGTTACAACTATCGCCATGTCCACACCTCGCTCTACGGAAGACGCCGTCGCCGCCCTGCACGCCCGCATCGATGCCGCACGCCCGGCGATCGTGCAGTTCATGCGCGAACTGTGCGCCATCCCCAGCATGGATTCGCAGATCGGCCCGGTCGGCGAACGCTGCGCCGCCGAAATGCGCGCCCTCGGCTTCGACGAGGTGCGCTTCGACGTCATGGGCAACGTGCTCGGCCGCATCGGCTCCGGCCCGCGCTGCATCGTCTTCGATTCGCACATCGATACCGTCGGCGTCGGCGACCGCAGCCAGTGGCAGTGGGACCCGTTCGAAGGAAAAGTCGAGGACGGCATCCTCTTCGCCCGCGGCGCCTGCGACGAGAAAAACAGCACGCCCGGCATGATCTACGGCATGGCCTTCGCCCGCGACCTCGGCCTGCTCGACGGTTGGACCGCCTGGTACTTCGGCAACATGGAGGAATGGTGCGACGGCATCGCGCCGAATTCTTTCGCCGTCCACGATCCGCGCATTCGCCCCGATTTCGTCGTCATCGGCGAGCCCACGCGCATGCAGGTCTACCGCGGCCACAAAGGGCGCGTCGAAATGAAGATCACC
>JBIIIA010000057.1:0-12673 GCA_044235195.1 Thermoflexales bacterium | reverse complement strand
CCCTAACCCCTCTCAACCTCTCCACCTCTCTCCTCTCAACCTCTCCCCTCTCCCCTCTCAACCTCTCCACCTCTCCCCAAAAATCCGTACACTCTCCGCCCATGATCTCATTCGAACCAATGATCCTCGCCAACGGCGAAATTCGCGACGAAATCATCGCCGCCGGAGTCGAGATGCTGCGCCGCGGCGCGAGCGCCGACGATGTCGCAGAGAAAGTCGCCGCCGACGTCGAGGACGACGCCGACGAACATTCCGTCGGATTCTCCGGCCTGCCCAACGTGCTCGGCGTGGTCGAGCTCGACGCGTCGTTCATGGAAGGCCGCGATCGCCGCGCCGGCGCGGTCGCCGGCGTGCGCAATTTCCGCAACCCGATCCGCATCGCGCGCGCGGTCATGGAACGCTCGCCGCACGTGCTGCTCGTCGGCGCCGGCGCGGAACGCTTCGGCGACGAAGTCGGCGCCGAGCGCAAAGAGATGCTCACCGAAGCGGCGCGCAATATCTGGCTCGAGCGCATGCGCAAGATCGGCCTCAGCGACTTCGACATTCAGACGCTGCAGAATCCGCTCGCGCCGCAGGCCGCGCTGATCGACATCGTGCACCGCGTCTACAACATGCGCGATGGCTCGGACACCATGAACGTGATCGTGCGCGACGCCGGCGGCCACATCGTCTCGGCCGTCACCACGTCGGGCGTGGCGTGGAAATATCCCGGCCGCGCCGGCGACTCGCCGATCATCGGCGCCGGCAACTACGTCGACGACCGCTACGGCGCCGCCGCCTGCATGGGCCTCGGCGAGATCGCCATCCGCGTCGGCGCGGCCGCGCGCGGCGTGCACGATCTGCGCTTCGGCATGTCCATGGACGACGCCGGCGCGGACGTCTGCCGCGAGATGGCTCCGCTGATGGCCAAGGGCCAGTGGGTGCGCATGCTGATGCTCGACGCGAAAACGGGCCGCGCCGGCGGCTACGCCACCGCCGCCGGCCTCCACTACAAAGTGCAGCACATCAGCGACGCCGCACCGACCAAGCTCGAAGCGACGCACGTCTCCGCATAATTTGCAATGGCACATTCGCACGACCTCGATGACCTGCTGGCCGAAATGCAGCAGGACCCCGCCGTCGCCGAGCGCATCGTGACGCTGCTGCACGGCCGCGTGCAGGCGCTGCAGCGCACGACCGACGAGCTGCGCGTCGAGCTCGCGCTGCTGCAGCGCGGTGGGGCCGGCGGGGCGGCGGCCGGCGCGCTCGAACGGCTGCAGACTGAGCTGCGCGACCTGCGCGCGCACGCGCGACGCGCCGACCTCGATTTCGAGACGCTGGCGCTGGTCGCCGCCGACGGCCGCGCCATGCACGTGCCGATGCCGGCGCCGCTCGAGCAAACGCTCGCGCTGACGCCGCCGCCCGGTGAAACGCTGCGCGATCTGCGCCCGATATATGCCGCGCCGTCGACGCGGCTCGGCGCACTGCTCACCATCGGCGCGTCGTGGCGATTCCATCTCGTCGATGGCCTGCGGCTGCCGGTCAGCGAACACTGGGCGTGGGCCGATGCCGCGCCCGTCGTCGGCGACGGCCGCGAACGCGTCGAAGCAGTGTGCGCGATCGACCCGAGCGCACCGCCGCGCGAAGTGCTCGTCGTCAGCCGCAGCGGCTGGTGCCGCGCCATTCCGTGGCGCATGGTCGAGAACATGGCGATCGGCGGCGCGACGCTCACCGCGCCGGCGCGCGGCGACGCCCCGGTGTGGATCGGGCCGGTCGACGGCGGCGATGTCGTGCTCGCCACGCGGCTCGGTCAGTGCGTGCGCTTCCCGCTCGCCGCGCTGGCGGCGTCGGGTGAGCTCGGCATCAGTCTCGACCCCGACGACGACGTCGCCGGCGCAGCCGTCTTCGCAGCGCCGCAGTCGAAGTCACAGGTCCTGCACGTCGTCGCCGCCGACGGCCGCCAGATCATCGTGTCGCTCGACGCGCTCGATGCACACAAACGGCCGGGCGGCCGCAGCCGCGCGCTGGCACGCAGCTGGACCACGGCAGCCTGCTTCGCACAGTCGCGCCGCGCCACGTTCGCGTTGTTCGGCATGAACGGCGACGTGCGCATCGGTGCCACGCACGCCGTGCCCGTCGCCGATCGACCGCACGAGGCGCGGCCGCTGGATTTGCTCGGACAGCGACTGCTGACCGCGGCGTACTTCGGAGGATGACGTGCACGTCGGCATCGATTTCGGCACCACCAACACCGTCGTCGCCGTCGTCGACGACGCGCACAGTTCGCCGCGCGTACTGCCGATCGACGGCGACGCGCGCACCATGCGCACGATGCTCTACGTCGCGCGCGACCACGCCACGCACTTCGGCGCAGCCGCCATTCGCCGCTACCGTGAACGCAACGTCGGCCGCCTGCCGCGCTTTGTAAAAAAATACATCGGCGAGATCGACATCGAGCTCGGTGAATTGAGCGCCAAAGGCTACGACCTCAAGGGCGGAGCCGTCGTGGTCGACGTATTCACCGACGTCGACGCCGACTCCCCCGGCCGGCTGCTGCATTCGCTGAAAGGGCCGCTCGCCACCGACTACACCGGCACCACGATCTTCGGCCGCGAGTACACCCTCGAAGATCTGATCGCTGCTTTTCTCGAAGACGTGCGTCGGCGCGTCGAAGAGCAGACCGGACGCAGCGTGCGGCGCGCCGTGTTCGGCCGGCCGGTGCATTTCGCATCCGCCGAAAACGACGAGCTCAAAAACGCGCATGCGCAGGATCGGCTCGAAGCAGCCGCGCACGCCGCCGGCTTCAAAGACGTGCAGTTCGAATACGAACCGATCGGCGCGTGTCTGGCGTACGCCGCGCGCCGCAGCGGCGGTGACCAACGCGTGCTGGTCTTCGATTTCGGCGGCGGCACGCTCGACCTGGCCGTGGTGCATTTCCGAGCGGACGGGCGACGCGACATTCTGGCGACCGGCGGGCTCGGCATCGCCGGCGACCATTTCGACCGCGCGCTCTTTCGCGCCGTAATGGCCGAGCACTTCGGCCGAGATGTGCGTTGGGGACAACAGCGGCTGCCGCTGCCCGAACACATCGTCGCCGCGCTCGGCGACTGGCAGGACCTGGCCGGACTGAGCAACGCGAAGACCATCTACTTCCTGCGCGAAGCGCAGCGCGACTGCGACGCGCCCATTCAGCTGCTGGCGCTCGAAGACTTGATTGCGCGCGGCTATGCCTTCGACGTCTACGACCGCGTCGAACGCGCCAAGGTCGAGCTGTCGCGCGCGCGCGCAGCGGAGATCGCGTTCGCTGCCGGCACGATTGACGTGTGGCGCATCGCCGCACGCACGCGCTTCGAGACGGCCATCGCCCAGGAAAGGCGCGCCATCGCCGCCGCCGTCGACGACGTGCTGGCGCGCGCCGGCGTCTCCCCGTCGCAGATCGACCATGTCGTGCGCACCGGCGGCTCTTCGTCGATCCCCTGCATCGTCGAACTGCTGCACACGCGCTTCGGCCCGCAGAAAATCCGCGACGAAGATCACTACACCGCGGTCGCCGCCGGCCTGGCGCTGCGCGCGGCGGAGTGGCAGAAGAAGTGATAGTGATAGTGATAGTGATAGTGATAGTGATAGTGATAGTGATAGAGCGAAGCTGGGAGGCCGGCAATCATCATGAGTGAATGGGCAGACATGCTTGCCGCACTGCGTGCGGCGGCGAACCAACGAGATCCGATTCCGGCGCTGCGGCGCGCGGTGCGCGAACACATCGGCCGCGGTGCGCCGTCGGAGGAAATGCTGCGCGCATGGAGCCGTGAAGTGCACGTGCCGGGTGTGCACGAAAACCTGCTGTGGTACCACCTGCGCGCCGAATGCGGCTGCGAGCCGGTGCCGGGATCGGCGCAGGTGGCCGCATGGCTGCGCACGCACGCCGACGAACTCGCGCACGTCACACCGCTCGATCTGCGCGCGGCGAAGCTTTTTCACAGCGACTGGAGCGTCGGCGCCCGCGAGCCGATCACGGCCAACTGGTACTCCGATGCGCCCGGCCTCACGGCGCGCATCTGGGCAGCGATGCATGCGGCCGGTGCGCAGGCCGCCGTCGGCCGCTGGGACCACGAACGTCCGACGTACGGCGGCGCGCTGTTCGCCACGCAGGGCGAATCGCGCTCCGTACACATCGGCGTCGACGTGTTCATGGACGCCGGCACGCCGGTGTTCGCCCCGCTCGACGGCGTCGTGCACAGCGCCGCCGACAACGCCGCCCCATTCGATTACGGCCCATGCGTGGTGCTCGAACACCACGTCGGCGCCGGCGTGCCGAAGTTCTACACGCTCTACGGCCACCTCGATCGCGCCACGCTCGCGGAAATGCACGTCGGACAAACCATCGGCCGCGGCGAGCGCATCGGCCGCATGGGGCCGTTCCCCGAGAACGGCGACTGGCCGCCGCACGTCCACGTGCAGCTGATCCTCGACATGCTGAATTTTCACGGCGACTTCAATGGCTCCTGCCGCAAAAGCCAGCGCGACGTCTGGCTGTCGCTGTGCCCGGACGCCAACCTGATTACACGCATTCCACAGAGCACGTTTCGCTGAGGAATTTTTTTGGGGCGAATTTCGCCCTCCCTAATCCCTAGTCCCTAACCCCTGCCTCCTGTCCCCGTGTCGACAAGTCGACCAGGTCGGCCGGTAAAGTGCCACGTAAGTACAATCCCCTGCGCCATGAACATCACCAAGGCCGTCATCACGGCCGCCGGCCCCGGGCAGCGCAGCCTGCCGCTGCAGACCGTCATCGATCAGGACGGCGAGCAGAAATCCGCGCTGCAGATCCTGATCGAGGAAGCCCACGGGGCCGGCGCGAGCGATGTCGCCGTCGTCGTCCAGCCCGGCGCCGAGCGCGCCTACGCCGACGCCGCCGGGCCGTGGGCCGGCGCGCTCCAGTTCATCGCCCAGCACGAGCCGCGCGGCTACGGCGACGCCGTGGCGCGCGCGCGCGCCTTCGTCGGCGACGAACCCTTCCTCCATCTCGTCGGCGACCACCTGTGCCTCAGCCGCACCGACGTGCGCTGCGCCCGCCAGCTCGTCACCGTCGCCGCCGCCGAGAACTGCACGGTCTCCGCCGTGCAGGCCACGCGCGAAAGCCTGCTCCCGCGCTACGGCGCCGTCGGCGGCAAGCGCCTGCCGAATCGCCCCGACCTCTACGCCATCGACGCCGTCGCCGAAAAGCCCACGCCCACCGAAGCCGAACAAATCCTGCACGCGCCCGGCCTGCGCGTCGGCCATTACCTGTGCTTCTTCGGCATGCACGTGCTCACCAGCCAGGTGCTCGACATCCTCGACGCCCAGCTCACCGCCGCACCGGGCCCGGTCTCGCTCTCCGGCGCGCTGGCCGAACTCGCCCGCCGCAGCCGCTGCCTGGCCTTCGAAATCGCCGGCGCGCGCTTCGACATCGGCGTGCGCTACGGGCTGCTCAACGCCCAGCTCGCGCTGGCGCTGCACGGCCGCGACCGCGATGAAGTGCTCGCCGGCCTGGTCGAACTGCTCGCGCGCTGATCCAAATGCTGATCGACATCATCACCTCCCTCGACCCGCACGTGCGCGACCGCTCGCTGGACGCCGCCGTGCGCGACCTGCCGCTCGATCGCCTGCTGGCCGAATGCGCCGCGCTCGACGCCTTCCGCCGCGGCAGCGAAAACCTCTACGAACGCGTGCGCGCGCTCTTCTTCCTGGCGTCGATCCATCGCTATCACCTGCCGCAGCGAGCGACGCTGCCGCTCGGCGGCCGCGTGCCCTTCGCCGGACATCGCCACATGCTGCAGCGCCGCTTCGAAGAAGCCATCGACGTCTTCCTGCAGACGCAGCACGCGCAGGGACCCAGCGCGCCGCTGTGCAGCGCCCTCGCCGACGCGTACCACCGCCTGGCCTTCGAAACGCTCGCCGCCCAGGTGCGCCGCAGCGTGCGCACCGTGCGCGGCAATCAGTGGATGTTCCGCGTCGGCCACCCGAGCGACCACCCGCTCCGCGTGGCGCCCGAGCTGCTCGCCGTCGAGGACGGCGTGGCCCCGCTGCTGTGCGAGCGCACCCCCGTGCGCATGGACCTCTCGCACAGCGCCTGGAGCGACATCTTCTTCCTCGGCATGGACTATCCCGAGGGCGCGCGCGTGCTCAACGTCTCGATCGACCTCGCCGTGCGCGGGCGCGACGAGGCGCCGAAGCCGCCCGTCGAAGCGTATTTCCGTGTGATCGACGAACCCGTCCTGCGCCTCACCAGCGTCGACCTGCAGGCCAGCGCAGACATTCACGAACTGAGCGAAGTCTTCGACTTCGCCCGCGACTACCTCGGCCTGCTCAAGGCCGCCGTCATCGCCAGCGGCGTGGTGCCGCCTGCAATGGAGGGCAGCGGCGCGCCGCTCTCCGCGCTGCTCGAACGCATGGTCGGCCCCGGCCGCGGCATCGAGCTCGTCAGCAGCGTCAACGACATTCCGAAGGGCTCGCGCCTGGCCGTCAGCACAAACCTGCTGGCCGGCCTGATCGCGGTGTGCATGCGCGCAACCGGGCAGGCGCGCTCGCTGACCGGCGCGCTCACCGAGAACGAGCGCCGGCTCGTCGCCGCGCGCGCCATCCTCGGCGAATGGCTGGCCGGCAGCGGCGGCGGCTGGCAGGACAGCGGCGGCGTGTGGCCGGGCATGAAGCTCATTCGCGGCGTGCCGGCCACCGAGGGCGATCCGGAATTCGGCATCAGCCGCGGCCGCCTGCTGCCGACGCACCGCATCCTCGACGAACACGACGCGCCCGCGCGCGTGCGCCGCGAACTCGAAGAAAGCCTGATCCTCGTGCACGGCGGCATGGCGCAGAACGTCGGCCCGATCCTCGAGATGGTCACCGAGAAGTACCTGCTGCGCTCCGAAGCCGAGTGGCGCGCGCGCGGCGAAGCCATCGCCGTGCTGGAGGAAATCCTCGTCACGCTGCGCGGCGAACAGCCCGGCAACGCCGCGCGCCGCCTCGGCGAGCTGACCACGCGCAATTTCTACGGGCCGCTGCAGACGATCATCCCGTGGGCGAGCAACCGCTACACCGAAGCGCTCGTCGAACGCGCGCGCGCGGCTTTCGGCGACGACTTCTGGGGCTTCTGGATGCTCGGCGGCATGAGCGGCGGCGGCATGGGCTTCATCGTCGCCCCGCATATCAAGCAGCGCGCGCAGGACGAACTGCAGCGCATCATGCTGGAGACCAAGCGTGAACTGCAGGCCGCCCTGCCCTTCGCCATGGACCCCGTCGTCTACGACTTCGCCATCAACCCGACCGGCACCGCCGCCGAACTGTGGCGCGGCGCGCACGCGCTCATGCCGGCCGGCTACTACGCCCACCACGTGCCGGCGCTGATCCGCCGCGACCGCACGCAGCTCACCGCCCAGCGCCGCGCCGAGCTCGATCACTTCGCCGCCGCCGCGCGCCACGCCCCGGCGCTGCGCGGCATGACGCAGGTGCTCTTCGATCGGCTGTTCCCGCAGATGGCCGGCGGCGGCCGCAGCGGCGACGGACGGCTGGCCGCGCTGCTCGACACGCTCGGCTTCGATCGCGTGCAGCACGAACAAATCCGCGCCGACCTGCGCACCGGCCGCATCGGCCTGGCGCAGAACCGTCTGCCGGCCAACACGCTCATCGAAGACGTGCGCAGCGGCGACGTCGTCGACCTGACCGTCTCCTCGGCGAGCGACAAACGCACGCGCGCCATCGGCCTCGAAGCGCTGCGCTCCGGCGCGGCCGGCGTCATCACGCTGGCCGCCGGCGCCGGCAGCCGCTGGACGCAGGGCGCCGGCGTCGTCAAGGCGCTCAACCCCTTCGCACGCCTCGGCGGACGCCACCGCTCGTTCGTCGAAGTGCACCTCGCCAAGTCACGGCGCACCGCGCACGAGTACGGCGTGCGCGTGCCCCATATCGTCACCACCAGCCACCTGACGCACGAAGCCACCGCGCGCCTGCTGGCGGCGCATGGCGCCGTCCCCGGCGTCGACGTGCATCTGTCGGCCGGCCGTGCCATCGGCCTGCGCATGATCCCCACCGAGCGCGAACTGCGCTTCGCCTACGAGGAAATGCCGCAGCAGGTGCTCGACGAGCAAAAGCAGAAGATGCGCGAAAGCGGCCACCGCGCGCTGATCGGCTGGGCCCGGGGCGCCGGCGAAGCGACCGACTACACCGACAACCTGCCCGAACAGTGCCTGCATCCGGTCGGCCACTGGTTCGAAGTGCCCAACATGCTGCGCAACGGCGTGCTCGCCCGCGTGCTGCGCGCCCAGCCGTCGCTGCGCTACCTGATGCTGCACAACATCGACACCCTCGGCGCCGACCTCGATCCCGCCGTGCTCGGTGCGCACATCACCAGCGGCGCCTGCCTGAGCTTCGAAGTGATCCATCGCAGCGTCGACGACCACGGCGGCGGCCTGGCGCGCGTCGACGGACGCCCGCGCCTCGTCGAGGGCCTCGCCATGCCCGGCGAGGAAACCGAGTTCGGCCTGACGTACTACAACTCGGCCACGTCGTGGATCGACGTCGACGCCATGCTCACCGCGTTCGGCCTCACCCGCCGCGACCTGGACGACGAACGCGCCGTGCTCGACGGCATCCGCCGCGTCGCCGCGCGCATGCCGACGTACATCACGCTCAAGGACGTCAAGAAGCGCTGGGGCCACGGCCAGGAGGACATCTTCCCTGTCGCGCAGTTCGAGAAGCTGTGGGGCGACATGACCGCCCTCCCCGACCTGCGCTGCAGCTTCCTCGCCGTGCCGCGCCTGCGCGGCCAGCAGTTGAAAGACCCCGCCCAGCTCGACGGCTGGCTGCGCGACGGCAGCGCCGCGCACGTCGAGTCGTTGTGCGCGTTCGGGTAACAGACCGCCGTCCTTCATCTACAATCCCTCCGCCATGTCCAAGACTTCGCGCACTGCGCATCGCACGTCGTTATTTCCTGAATCCGTCATCCGCGAGATGACGCGCGTGGCGCTCAGCGTCGGCGCCATCAATCTCTCGCAGGGCTATCCCGACTTCGCCGCGCCGCAGTCGATCAAAGGCGCGGCCAAAGCCGCCATCGACGCCGAGCACAACCAGTATTCGGTGACGTGGGGCCTCAAGCCGCTGCGCGATTCCATCGCCGACCACTACCGCCGCCATTACGAAATGGACGTCGACCCCGACACGCAGGTCGTCGTGTGCACCGGCGCCACGGAGAGCATGATCGCCGCCATGCTCGGCATCGTCGACCCGGGCGACGAAGTGGTGATTTTCGAGCCGTACTACGAGAGCTACCTGCCCAACTGCCACATCACGCAGAGCACGCCGCGCTTCGTCTCGCTGCGCCCGCCCGTCGACGGCGTGAAGAACGGCCTGGCCGACGCCGGCGCGTGGTGGTTCGACCCCGACGAGCTGCGCCGCGCGTTCGGGCCGCGCACGCGCGCCGTCATCGTCACGTCGCCGCACAACCCGACCGGCAAGGTGTTCAATCAGGCCGAACTCGAGCTCATCGCCCAGCTCTGCCAGCAGCATGACGTCATCGCGCTGACCGACGAAATCTACGAGTTCATCACCTACGACGGCCAGCGCCACATCCCGCTCGCCACGCTGCCCGGCATGGCCGACCGCACGGTGACGATCAGCGGCATGAGCAAGACGTTCTCCGTCACCGGCTGGCGCCTCGGCTACGCCGTGGCGTCGCCCGACCTGATGACGAGCATCCGCAAGGCGCACGACTTCATGAGCGTGTGCGCCGCCACGCCGCTGCAGCACGCCGCCATCGCCATGACGAACCTCGGCGACGACTACTACGCCAAACTCAAGTCCGACTACCAGCAGCGCCGCGACTACATGATCGAGACGCTGCGCGCCGTCGGCTTCCGCCCGGTCGTGCCGCAGGGCGCGTACTACACGATGACCGACTTCAGCGCCGTCAGCAGCCAGGACGACCTGAGCTTCGGCCTGCGCATGGCCAAGGAAGTCGGCGTCGCCTGCGTGCCCGGCTCGCCGTTTTTCTCGCGGCCCGAGCTGGCGCGCAACATCGTGCGCTTCGCCTTCTGCAAGAAGCGCGAGACGCTCGAAGCCGCCCGCGAGCGGCTGTGGAAGGCGTTCGGCGGCTGACGGACGGCGGACGACCGACGGCGGTCGAATCAGTGCGAATGCGACGTCGCGTGTGAAGCGGCGAGGCGCACGACGTACGCGAAATCGATCGGGTAGGCAGTCGGTCGTCCGTCGTCCGCGGTCGGTCGTCCGCCGTCCGCGGTCGGTCGTCCGCCGTCCGCGGTCGGTCGTCCGTCGTCCGCGGTCGTCTTCAGCGCCTCATCGAGAAAGCGCGTGAACTGCGCCCACGCCTCGCCCTGCGGGCCGCCGGCGCGCACGGCGTCCATGTCGGTGACGAAGGCGTGCGGCTGGCCGTCGTAGATGGTGATCTCGTGCGACACGCCGGCCGTGCGCAGCCCGTCTTCGAACGCGCGCACTTCTTCGAGCGGAATGCTGGTGTCGGCGCCGCCGAAGATGCCGAGCACCGGCCCGCGCAGCGCGCGCAGGCGATCCGCGTCGGTCACCGGCGAGCCGTAGAAGACCACGGTGGCCGCCAGCCGCGGCTCCGCCGTGGCGAAGCGAATGGCGCTGCCACCGCCGAAGCAGAAGCCGGACGCGGCGATGCGATCGGCCTGCACGTCGGGCTGAGCGGCCAGCCACGCGAACACGTCGGCCAGATCCGCGTCGACCTGCACCGGTGGATGGGAGATAACGTTGTAGATGGCGCTCGGCACGAGCGAGGTGGTGCGGCCGCGGAACATGTCCGGCACGACGACGACGTAGCCGCGCGCGGCGAGGTCATCGGCCTTGCCGAGGATCTCCGGCCGAATGCCCCAGAATTCGTGGATCATGATCACGGCCGGGTGCGGGCCGGGCCCGCTCGGCCGCGCGACGTACGCGCGGATACCGGCGCCGCCCGCGCCAGGGATGCTGGTGTTCGTCAGCGGATCGAGCCGTCCGGCCATGCCGGCGGAATCGACGGCGATCACTGCCACCAGAGCGAGCGCAGCGACGAGCACGAGGGCGAGCAGCGACAGCACGATGCGTCGGATCCATTTCAACATAGAAACGAACTTTACCGCACCGGGCGCACCGACACCGTATTGTCTTAAAGTGATCAACGAATGCGCGCGCACCCCATAACGATTCGGGCATCACCTACGGTTTCACCGCCGCAGGGATGTACGCGTCCGTTTTCCACATCGCCGCCACGTCCACAGCCTTCGGGGAATCTACAGTGATGCCATTGCCCAACTGGCCCTGCGCGTTCCTTCCCCAGCACAAGACATCGCCTCGTATGTTGACCGCACACGAATGACGGCCGCCGGCGGACACGGCCACTCCGGAACTTTCCAAACCGTTCACATACACGGGCGACGCAGCGTTCGCCAAAGTGTCGTTCCCCAGCTGTCCATCGCTGTTCTCACCCCAGCACAGCACGTCGCCGTCGAAGGCCAGCGCACACGTGTGAAACAGACCGCTGGAAGCCATGGTAAAAGACTCCGCCGAATTCGCCGGCACCGGCGCTGTCGGCGCGCCGACGGCCGTGCCGTCGCCCAGCTGTCCGCGATCGTTGTATCCCCAGCATTTCACAACATAGAGAGTGATTCGTGCACACGTGTGCATATAGCCTGCCGAAATTCCGATTGCTGCAGCTCCCAGCCCCACCACGCCGACCGGCGACGGTGCGTCGTTGGTCGTTCCATCTCCCACCTGACCATGCACGTTCAACCCCCAGCACACCACACTGTCGAACACGGTCAACGCGCACGTGTGGTACGAGCCTGCCGATATTGCCTTGACTGCCGCGCCCAGACCCGACACATCGACCGGTGTGAGCGAGCCCGCGGCGCCGCCGTTCCCGAGCTGGCCATTGCCGTCGTTGCCCCAGCATTTCACCGCGCCATCCCCCATCTGCGCACAAGTGTGCCCACTACCTGCCGACACTGCTATGACACCGCTGTTCAGCCCAGACACCGCCACCGGAATGGAAGAATTCGCCGTCGTGCCGTCACCGAGCTGCCCCTGCGAATTGGCACCCCAGCATTTCACCGCACCACCTGCCGTAACAGCACAACTATGCTGATAGCCGGACGTTACTTGAATAACGTCGCCACCCAGGCCCGACACGTCCACGGGCAGCGCCGAATTCGTCGATGTACTACCGTTTCCGAGCTGGCCGCTGCTGTTGTCTCCCCAGCAGACGACGCCGCCCGACGTCGTGAGTGCACACGCATGAGCATCACCCGCATGAACTGACAATACGCCGCCGTCATCGATGCGTACGGGCGTATACGACGACATCACGTTTGATCCGGAACCAAGCACACCAGCCGTACTGTTGTACCCCCAGCACCGCGCCACGTCACCGAGCGTAATGGCACAGGTGTGATTGCTGCCGGCGGAGACCGCGGCGAATCCCTGCTCCATGCCGAACACCTGCACTGGTGCAAGCCGGTTAGCCGACGTGCCGTCACCAATCTGCCCATATCCATTCCAGCCCCAGCATTTCACCGCACCGCTGGTGGTCACTGCACATGTATGGTACTTGCCGGCCGAAATTCCGACGCTGTTCGTCATCCCCAATACATCGACCGGTGAAGGAGAATTCGTAGTGGTGTTGTCGCCCAGCTGCCCAAAGCCGTTGTAGCCCCAG
>JBIIIA010000345.1:0-3956 GCA_044235195.1 Thermoflexales bacterium | reverse complement strand
GCGGCGCGCGCGCGGCCGCCGAGCTCCTCGTTCTTGATGGTCTTCCACGGCGCTTCGCGGTCGAGGTAGACGTTGGCCTCGGTGGTCATCTCGATGATCTCGGCGAGCGCTTCGCGGAATTTGCAGGCATCGAGCTTGGCGCCGATGCTGTCGAAGGCGGCTTCGGTGCGCGCGAGCAGCTCGACGTCGGTGGCGGTGAACTCACCGGGCTGCGGAATTTTCTGCTCGAAGTTCTTCCAGATCTGCGAGAGCGTGCGCTGGACGAGGTTGCCCCATTTGGCGAGCAGCACGCTGTTGTTGTAGGTGACGAAATCCGTCCAGTTCCAGTCGGCGTCCTTGGATTCGGGCATGATCGAGGCGAGGTAGAAGCGCAGCGGATCGGCGCCGTACTTCGCGGCGAGGTCGAGCGCTTCGAGCGAGACGCCGAGGCTCTTGCTGAATTTCTGGCCGCCGAAGTTGAGGTACTGGTTGGCCGGCACGTCGTACGGCAGATTGAGCGAACGGCCTTCGGCGGCGCCGGCGTCCCACGGCGCGTCGAGATTTTCCATGCCGATGAGGATCGACTGCCAGAGCACGGTGTGGAAAAGGATGTTGTCCTTGCCGATGAAGTTGTAGATTTTGACTGCGCCGTGCGCGCCGTCGCCGTACCAGAAGTCCTTCCATGCGTCCGGGCTGCCGGAGACCTGCGCCCATTCGACCGTGGCGGTGAGGTAGCCGAGGACCGCTTCCCACCAGACGTAGATGGCCTTACCCTCACTGTCGGGGAAGGGGATGGGGATGCCCCACGTCAGGTCGCGGGTGAAGGCACGCGGCTCGATGTCGCGGGCGTAGGCGCGCGAGAATTCGGTGACGGTGCTGCGCCAGTACGAATCTTTGTCGGCGAGGTAGGCCATGACGCGGTCCTTGAGCTTCGGCAGATCGAACATGAAATGCTCGCTCTCGCGGACCTCGAGTTTGTCGTCCGGGTTGGCGCGGCTGCGCGGCCCGATGAGCTGCGTGCCGTCGAGCAGTTTGCCGCAGCTGTCGCACTGATCGCCGCGGGCCTTGTCGTAGCCGCAGTGCGGGCACGTGCCCTCGACGAGGCGGTCGGGCAGGAATTTATCCTGCGCCGGCGAGTAGAGCTGCTTCTGCTTCGCCTGATACAAGTAGCCGTTCTGCAGCAGGCGGCGGAACATCTGCTGGGCGATGGCGTGATGATTCTCGGTGTCGGTGTGCGAATAGAGATCGTACGAAATGCCGAGCGAGAGCCAGGTCTGCAGGAAGCGCTGGTGAAAATGTTCGAAGACGTCGCGCGGCGTCTTGCCCTCTTTTTCGGCGCGCACGACGATGGGAGTGCCGTGGCTGTCGCTGCCGCTGACGACGACGACGCGATTGCCGCGCAGGCGCTGGAAGCGCGCGAAGATGTCGGCGGGCAGGTAGCAGCCGGCGATGTGGCCGACGTGCAGGTCGCCGTTGGCGTAGGGCCAGGCGAGGCAGACGAGGATGTTTTCGGGAGAGGGGCTCGGGGAGGGGCTCGATTGTGTGCTCATCGGTGGGTGAATAAAAAAACCGCCCGCGGTGGCGCGGGCGGTTCAAGCTGGGTCAGCGAATCGGTGTGCGGAAGCGACGTCGATTCAGCCCGCGCGGCGAAAAACGGCGGGCATGCGCATCGAAGCCGGAAGTCGAAAAAATCGAATCACGTAGCGCAGAATATACCATCGGAAGTGGTAAAATTTTCTTGTTACGAGGTGTGGCGCAGCCCGGTAGCGCACTTGCATGGGGTGCAAGGGGCCCAGAGTTCAAATCTCTGCACCTCGACTTCTGAAGAAGCAGATAGTGATAGTAGATAGTAATAGTGGCTATCTACTATCACTATCACTTTTTTTCAGCCCCGCCTCCCGCGCCGCCGCCACCGCCTCTCTGCGCGAGTGGACGCCGAGCTTCTGGTAGCACTTGCGCAGATGTCCATAGACGGTGAGGCGCGAGATGAAAAGCTGTTCGGCGATTTCCTCATTCGTCAGGCCGCGCATGGCCAGCTGCAGCACTTGTGTTTCAGCGCGGCTGAGGCCGAAGAGCGGCAGCGGACGCGCTGCGTGAACGTTTTCGCACTGTGCGACGAGCCGCTGGGCGTAGGGCAGCTTGCAGCGCTGGAGCAGCGGGCGCAGCGCCGCGTGGTCGAGCACGAGCCGGGGCATGGTGCCGCGCTCGATGGCCGGCAGCAGCTGCGTGAGCTTTTGGAGTGCCTCGTCGTCGTGGCCGCGCGCCAGCGCGCAGAGGACGAGGAGGACATCGGCGCGCAGCGTCATCCAGTCGTTGTGCTCTTCGTGCATGCGCGTGCGAAATTGTGCGAGGACCGCCGCGGTTTCGTCGTCGGCGCGGCCGCCGCACACGGCGCCGGAAAGCACGGCGTACCACGTGAAATCCGGATGCGTCGGCTGCAGATCGCCGGGCAGCAGGCGCATGTTTTCGACGGTGAGCCAGCAGCGCTCCGGACGGCCGCGGCGGGCGTCGCGCAGAATGCGCAGCGCGGCGATCATACCGACGACGGTCGGCACGTAGGACGTGAGCGCATCGACCCACCGGCGTTCGTCCGCGATCTCTTCTTCTTCCCCGGCGCGCACAGCGGAAGGCTGCGCATCGCACAACTGCAGCGCCAGCGCAGCCAGCGACGTGATCGCCGTGGGAATGCCGTGCGCGTCGGCGGCGGCGAGCGATCGCTGCAGCATCGTGCGCGCCTCGGCAAGGCGATCCATGTGATAGAGCAGTTCCCCGCAGGCGAAGGCGGCGTCGGCGGCGGCGGGGCTGTTTTCCCAGCCGGTGGCCTGCATGACGGCGAGGGCGTGCGAGAGGCTGGCGACGGCGCCGTCGGCGTTGGCGTAGCGCCATTTGACGAACCCCTGCGTGGCGGCCGCTTCGACGACGCCGTGGGCATAGCCGATGTGCTGAAAGATGTCGCCGGCGCGCTGGAAGGCGCGGATGCGCAGCTGCACGCGGCTGGGGTCGCGCGGCAGGTAGCCGTCGAACATGGCGAGGTAAGCGCCGGCTAATCCTTCGTTCGAAGGCGGCGCATCTTCTATCGCATCGCGCAGGCGGCGGGCGCGTTCGGCGTCGCCTTCGAACCAGGCGCAGAGGGCATCGAGCGTGTGCAGCTCGGTGCGCAGCGCGGCGGGAGAGCCGTCGGCGGCGAGCGCGGCGCGGGCGCGTTCGATGCATGTGCGCAGCGCGGCTGCGTCGTCGCTGAAATATTCCAGCCATGCGGCGTCGAGGGCGAGCTGCGGGTGGCTGGCCGGCGCATCGGGGGGGAGGGTGGCCAGCCAGCGCCGCGCCGCGAGCAGGTCGAAGCGCAGCAGGGCCGGGCGGATGGCGGGCACGACGATGTCGACGGCGTCGCGACGCTGCTCCGGGGAGAGGCAGGCGAGCGCGCCGTCGACGTCGCCGTCGGCGGCGATGTGCTGAGCGGCGCGGCTGCGGGCGGCGGCTTGTGCTGCGGCGTCGATGCGAAGACGCAGTGCGTCGCGCAGGAGCGGGTGCATGCGCCATGCCTCGTGCCGAGCGGCGGTGCGGAGCGGCTGCAGCAAGCCGTCGGCAGCGGCGGCATCGTGCAGCAGGCGCGTGCATTCGTCGGGAGAGCGATCGAGGGCGGCTGCGCACAGGGGGGCAGTGAGCACGGGCAGGAAGCTGACGGCGGCGAGAAATTCGAGCGCGGCCGGCGGGTGGGCACGCAGGACCTGGCGTTCGAGATACGCGTCGATCGCGCGCGCGTCGTCGGGAGCGGGCAGCAGGAGTTGAATGGCGGCGAACCAGCCGTCTGCGCGCCGTTCGAGATCGGACAGCTGCGCGACATCGAGCTCGTTGCGTGGTGTGCGCTGCACGAAGGCGCAGAACTCCTCGTGATCGACGCGCATTTGCTGGGCATCGATGGAAATGCAGGCGTCGCGCACGCGCAGGACGGAGTCGTCGAGGGCGGGCGCGGTGCG
>JBIIIA010000346.1:0-3956 GCA_044235195.1 Thermoflexales bacterium | reverse complement strand
TGAGGCGTAGGCGACGAGTCAGGAGAAAGCGGATCGGCGAGATCTCTGTGCCTGCTGCGCCGTCGGCCCGTCATCCCGAGTGCAGCGAGAGGCTGACGTTGCTTTACAAAAATCTGTGGCGCTCCCTCCCTAACCCCTAACTCCCTAACAAGAGGACAGAGATTAGGGTGCCTTACAAAATGCCCATCTGTCGGGCGCGCTCGACAGCCAGGATGCGGTTGCGCACGCCGAGCTTGGTGTAGATGCTTTTGGTGTGTGTGCGCACGGTTTCCGGACTGAGGAAGAGGTATGCGGCGATTTCCACAATGCTTTTGCCGGTAGTGAATTGCGCGAGGACGCGTCGTTCGGCCGGCGAGATAGTGACTAATGGTGCATTGCTTTTTGTGAGATCAGCGAGGTGTTCGGCGAAGGGTGTGGCGATTTCACGCAGCAGCGGATATAGCTTCGGCAAATCGAGCACGATGCGGATGTAGCTGCCGACTTCGAGGTCGGCGAGCAGCGTACGCAGTTCGGCCAGCGCTGCTTGGCGTTTGCCCTGTTCGACGAGCAAGTGGACGAGCACGGCGTGGGCGTGCAGTTTGAAAAAGCGGTGGTTGATCGCGTTCATGGCGTTGCGGAAATCGATCAGCTGTGTGCCGACGACGTCGAGATCGCGGCCAGTGAAGGCGGCGGCGGAGAGGACGGCCAGGGTGTGTGCCAGCGGAGTACTGGGTGTCAGGTCTGGTGGCAGGATGCCGAGCGAGGTGATGGTGTTCCAGCAAAGGTCGGGGCGGCCGCGTCGCATGTCACGTATGACGCGGCGATGGCCGGTGTTGAAGACGATGATGCCAGCGCCGTTGCTGCGCAGCACATTCCATGCTTTTTCGTCATTCTCTTCGTCGATGGCAGGGTTGATGCCATCGGCCAGGTCGCAGAGATGCAGGCGCACCACGCACGGGTAGATGGACTCGCCGGAGTCTTCGTGATCGGGGATGACCGCACGGGACAGTTCGGCGCGGGCGGCGTCGATCGCGTTCATCGCGTACAGCGCGTCTCCGAAGTCGAAGCGAATGTTGCTGTCGATGCCAGTTTCGCGCATGAACTGCTTGGCGCGTGCGGCACTGGTGATCAGCCCGGCGTCCGCATACAGGCGGCGGAGCGATGTCTCCAGGCACAGGGCTTCGAGCTTGCCGCGCAGCGCGCCGATGTGGCTGAAGATGTCGTATGCGCGCTGCAGATCGTGCACCCGTTCGTCGAGGGAGCGGCGGTCACCGAACATGAGATAGCCGCTGCAGAGAAAAAAGTAACCGGCTGCCATGCTGTTTTTCGGAATGGGCATGGTGCGAGCGCGTGTGATTGCATTCCACGATTTCTCGTAGCGGCCGTCGATCATGTGACGGAGCGTTTCCATGATGACGACTTCGGCGCGCATGGCGTCGTCGGCGGTACCGGGAGCGGTGCGCATAGCATCGTAAATGCGTTGCATCAAGCGGTCCGATCCGGGCTCCAGCAGGTGGACGGTGGCCCAGGCGCTGTCGATGGCGAGGCGCGGGCTGGCGCGAATGGCGGAGTCGGGAAGCTTGCGCATCCAGCGGCGGACGTCGACAAGTTCCCCCTGCTGGAGTGCGGTGTGGCCGACGCGCTCAACGAGGGACGCAGCGGTGGGGATGTCGTCGCCGAGCCAATGCAGGGAATGCTCGCCGTCGGGGTGAGGGACGGGCAGCAGCAGGTCGAGTGCGGCGTCGATTTCTCCGGCGTCGGCGAGGCATTGTGCTGCGCGATGGCGGATGCTGAGGAGGACGTCGGTTGAATGTCTCTTCTGCAGGCGGCGCAGCAGGAACTCGCGCAGCACGGCGTGCATGGATCCGGCATGCGCTCGATCGGCGCCGGTCGGCGCGGTGATGAGGAGATTGGCGGCGGCGATGCGTTGCAGCAGCATTGCACATTCGGCGGGCGGCTGGCCGGTGACGGCGCTGCACAGGTTGGCAGTTAGCCAGGGCAGTACCGAGATGTCGATCAGGAAGTCGATTTCGGGCGGCGGCAAATGCTGCAGCACTTCGGATTCGATGTAGTCCCAGAAGTCGTCGGCGACGATGGCATCACGGAACGAGGCGGATGAGCCGTCACGGGCAGCCTGCAGCATGATCTGCAGGCCGGCGGCCCATCCTCCGGCGTGATGTTCGATCCGTCTGAGCTGATCGTCATCGAGGGCGGCCAGCGGGCTGCCGGAGACGAGGTCTGTGAACTCTTCGTGATCGAAGTGCAGGTCGTGTGCATTTAGGCTCAGCACAAGCTGATCGAGTTGGAGACGACTGACCTGCAGTGGTGGGCGGGTGCGAGAGAAGAGAGCGAGGTGCAGGGTGGGCGGAGCTTCATCCAGAATGTGCTGCAGTAGAGCGAGCGTGACTGCGTCGTGCAGGCGATGCAGGTCGTCGAAGAGGAGGACGATGGGGCCGGGATGATGGGCGAGTAGGGTGAGCAGATCATCCAGGATGCGGGGGAAGGGCTGTTCGGTGGCGAGGCTGCGAGTGAGCAAGTCGGGGGCGTCAGGGAAATCGGTGGACAGCGCATCGACGAGGCGGCGGAGGAAGCGTTCGGGGGCGTCATCAGTGGAATCTAGGGCGACCCATGCGCGGATGGGGCGTTCCGGCGGCAGTGATTCCGCCAGCGATTGAAACCACTGGGTTCCGAGTGTGCTCTTGCCGAAGCCGGCGGGGGCGATGACACGCAACAGGCGATAGGCATGCCAATTGTTCATGGCAGCGAGCAATCGTTTGCGATGTACAGACCGACGGCGGAAAACAAAATGAGACAACATTGAACTTGTCTGCAACAGTGGCGTTGAAATACGACGAACCTATCGCTTGTAACGCAAAGTATATCGATAGAGTTGCCCGGGGTGGATGAAGGAGTGCATCCGCCGTTTGGGGCAGCTTGCCTACGCCTCACCCCCTGCCCCCTCTCCCCCTCGATTTCGCTTACGTTTTTGTTGAGCAAAGTACTGGTAAGCATGCGAAATCTCGGCGAAGAGGGGGAATTCCCGCCACGCTCCCCCTCTTCGCCGAAATTTCGCGTCGCCGGCCAGAGCGTTGCTAGATCAGAGCCGAAGCGAAATTGAGGGGAGAGGGGGTCAGGGGGTGAGGCGTGAGCAAGCCGCGCTAAACGCCGGATGCACCCACGTCGCCCAGCGCCGCGTCGGCGCGGGAGTAGACGCTGGTGGACACGCCGCGGTACCAGGCCATGAAGCGCACGGCCTGCGTGAGGAAATGCCAGCGCTCCGGCAGCGTGGAGCGTTCGAACTGCGTGATCATCGACTGCAAGTGTTTGAAATTGTGCAGCAGCGTGCCGTCGTCGGTGCAGGCCTCGGCGGTGAGGCGATCGAGGAGCGGGGCAGCCGGCGCGTCGAGCGCTGCCCACGCGGCGACGGCGGCGGTGGCGGTGCGGTAGTCGTGGGCCGGCAGCGCGGCGGACAGCGCGTCGAGCAGAAATTCCGGCGAGCGGCCGGCCAGCGCGTCGACGTCGCGTCGATCGGGGAACGACGGCCCGGGCGTGAACGGCACGAACTCGAACTCCTGGCTGATGACGGACGGGCCGCGTTCGAGCAGGCTGCCGGCCTGCAGCGCCGCGAGCACGCGGGTGGGCGGCTGCATGTGAGCGAGGCCCTCGAACAGCGCGCACAGCGAATTGCCGATGTGGATCGGGGCGACCTCGCGGCTGATGGCGTCGTAGTCGGTGTGCGGGACCGGTTCGACCATCAAGTACATGGCGCAGGCTGCGTGCGCGGCGGCGGCGATGATCGTGGCCGGCGAGCAGGCGTCGTCGGCGAGGGCGCGTGCGACCAGGCGCGGCCGATCGTGCGGCGCGGCGGCGAGCAGGTGCGCGGCCAGCGGCGCGACGCGGTCGTGCTGAAACGCGTCCGTGCGCGGCCCGGCGCACAAGTCGAATTCGCGGCGCAGGGCGACGCTGCGATCGTAGGG
>JBIIIA010000344.1:0-3957 GCA_044235195.1 Thermoflexales bacterium | reverse complement strand
TACGCCGGCTGGTGGCTGCCCGGGCTGATCGGGCGTGAATTCTTCGATCTGATGTCCGGTCCGGAGACGGCGCGCTTCACGCTGCCGATGCTGCTGCTGGGCATGCTGATCACCGTCATCGCGCGCATGGTGGGGCTGTGGGGGCTGCCGAACACGAACCGGCCGTTTCAGGAAATGTCGCGCGTGATGATTCAGAAGAACGTGCTGTCGTACATTCTGAAGCTGCCCGGCGCGCGCGCGATTCCCGAATCGCCGGGCCAGGCGGTGAACCGCCTGCGCGAGGATGCGCTCGAAATCCCGATCTTCGGACTGTGGACGAACGACGTGGTGGGCGTGGCGATGCAGACCACCGTGAGCCTGGCGGTCATGCTGTCCATCAACCCGCGCGTCACGGTCACGGTGCTGGTGCCGATGATCTTCGTGCTGATCGTATCGAATTTCGCGACGAGCCGGCTGGAGCGCTATCGGAACGCCTATCGTGAGACGAGCGGCAAAGTGAGCGGATTCATCGCCGAGACGTTCGGCGCGGCGCAGGCGGTGAAGATTGCTGGTGCCGAAGAGCGCATGGTGGAGCATTTCCGCACGCTGAACGCCAAGCGCAAAGACGCCGGCCTGGTCGACCGCTTGTTCAACGAACTGCTCGAGTCGATCTTTCTGAACGCTGCGGCGATCGGCACCGGAGCAATGCTGCTGGCGAGCGCGGTGGCGCTGCAGAGCGGTGAATTCACCGTCGGCGACTTCGCATTGTTCACGTGGAGCATGGGCGGCATCGGCGAGATGACCGGCTTCATGGGCTTTCTCGTGGCGCGCTACAAGCAGGCCGGGATCGGCATCCAGCGCCTGCTGAACCTGATGCCGGGCGCGTCGCCGCGTGCGCTGGTGGCGCCGTCGCCGGTGTACGAAAAGGGCGACGACCCGCCGCTGGTCTTCGCCGAGAAAGGCGCCGCCGATCGTCTGCACACGCTCGACGTGCGCAGCTTGAATTATCGACATCGCACGCCGCAGCACGAGAAAGTCGAGCAGGGCGTGCACGACGTGAACTTCACGCTGCGGCGCGGTGAGTTCGTGGTGGTGACCGGCCGCATCGGCAGCGGCAAGACCACGCTGGCGCGCGTGCTGCTCGGGCTGCTGCCGCGCGACGCCGGCGTGGTGGAATGGAACGGCGCATCGGTGAGCGACCTGGGCGATTTCATGACGCCGCCGCGCGTGGCGTACACCGCGCAGGTGCCGCGCCTGTTCAGCGAATCGCTGCGCGACAACCTGCTGCTCGGCATGTCGGAAGAACACGTCGACTTGAAGCGCGCCATGCATCTGGCGGTGATGGACGCCGACCTGCAGGCGCTGAACGAAGGGCTGGAGACGATGGTCGGCCCGAAGGGTGTGCGCCTGTCGGGCGGGCAGATCCAGCGCAGCGCGGCGGCGCGCATGTTCGCGCGCACGCCCGAGCTTCTCGTCGTCGACGATCTTTCCAGCGCGCTCGACGTCGAGACCGAGCGCCTGCTGTGGACGCGCCTGGCCGAGATGCCCGAGGTGACCGTGCTGGCGATCAGCCATCGCCACGCCGCGCTCTCGCGCGCCGACCGCATCCTCGTGATGAAGGACGGCCGCATCACCGCGCAGGGCGGCGTCGAGCATCTGCTGGCGACCAGCGAAGAATTCCGTGAACTGTGGCGCGAGGAAGATGCGGTGCACCACGGAGACGAGATCGAGGAAGCGCTGGAGAAAGTTGAGAGTAGATAGTGGAGAGTAATAGTGGATAGTGGTTTTGCGCTATCACTATCCACTGCCAACTATCACTATCAACTTTTAACTATCAACTATCACATGTCCCTACTCACTGCCAACAACCTCGCACAAACCTACGCCTTCGTCGATGTGTTCGCCGGGATCACGGTGAACGTCGCTGAAGACGCCAAGATCGGCCTGATCGGCCCGAACGGCGTGGGCAAGACCACGCTGCTGCGCATCCTGGCCGGACAGGAGACGCCGATGCGCGGCGAGATGCACGTCGCGCGCGGCCGCACCGTCGGCTATCTGCCGCAGGAGGCCGTCGACGCATTCGGCGCCGGCGAGCGCACGGTGCTCGAAGAGATGTACACCGTGTTCGAATCATTGCACGCGATCGAGGCACGCATGCGCGAACTCGAAGAGCTCATGCTGACCGACTTCTCCGTGATGGACGAGTACGGCGAGCTGCAGCATCGCTTCGAGCACGCCGGTGGCTACGACTACGAAGTGCGCATTCGCCAGACGCTCGATGGCCTCGGCTTCGCCGAAAAAGACAGCGAGCGGCGCCGCACGTGGAGCGCGCCGGTCGGCCAGCTGAGCGGCGGGCAGAAGACGCGCGCGCTGCTGGCCAAGCTGCTGCTGATGCATCCCGACCTGCTCATCCTCGACGAACCGACGAATCACCTCGACGTCGAGGCGATCGAGTGGCTGGAGGAGACGCTCGAGGAATGGAAGGGCGCGCTGATCGTCTGCTCGCACGATCGACTTTTTCTCGATCACGTCGTGAACCGCATCTGGGAGATGAGCCGCACCGAAGTCGACGTGTACCGCGGCAACTACTCCGCGTATCTCACGCAGCGCGAAGAGCGCTTCGAGCGGCGGCTTGCGCTGTTCAACGCCGAGAAGGCGCGCCTCGAGAACGACGCGCGCCTGATCAAGCGCGACTTCGACCGCATCAAGGCCGGCTGGACCGACGAAGAGCCGACGTGGGCCAAAGGCAAGCTGCGCCGGCTAAGCACCGACGTCGTCGTGATCGAAAAGTTCGGCGTCGAGGTGCTGCTGAACGAGCCGTGGGCGGAGATCGCCGTGCGACTGAACGCCGACGGCGGCGTGCCGACCATGTTCTCCGTGGAGGACGCCATCAAGCGCACGGCGCGCCTGCGCCCGCCGCAGCGCGCGCCGCGATTGAACCTGCAGCTCGAGCCGGTGAAGCGCAGCGGCGAGATCGTGCTGCGCACGAAGGACCTCGTCGTCGGCTATCCGGGCGGGCGGCCGCTTTTCCGATGCGAGGACCTCGAGCTGCGCTGGCGCGAGCGCGCGGCGCTGATCGGCCCGAACGGCAGCGGCAAGACCACTTTCCTGAAGACGGCGCTGGCCGGCCGCACGCTGCAAGACGAGCGCATCGACCTCGGCTTGCACCCGGAGATGCAGCTGCCGCCGCTGGCCGGCATGGTCGAGGCTGGGGCCAGCCTGCGCATCGGCTACTTTGCGCAGGCGCACAACGAGCTTGATGCGACGAAGACGATTCAGGACGAGCTGCTGCGCCACGCCGAGCAGCTCGGTCGGCGCATGAACGAGGGCGAGCTGCGCTACTACATGGCGCAGTTTTTGTACACCGACGACGACCTGCTCAAGCCGGTGGGCGGCCTGAGCGGCGGCGAGCGCGCGCGCCTGGCGCTGGCGATCCTGCAGCTGCAGGGCGCAAACTTCCTCGTGCTCGACGAGCCGACGAACCACCTCGACCTGGCGACGCAGGAAGTGCTCGAAGAAGTGCTGGCGAATTTCGACGGCACCGTGCTGCTCGTCTCGCACGACCGCTACTTGATTCGCAAGCTGGCGCAGCAGATCTGGCACATCGAGGACGGGCGGCTGCGCGTGTATCGCGGGACGTACGACGAGTACGCCGCGCGGCGGCGCGACAAGCCGGTGCCGAAACCGGTCGAGCGCGCGGCGGAGAAGCCGGTCGAAAAATCGGCGGAGAAATCGGTCGAGCGATCGGACACCGCGTCGAAGAACGCGCAGCAGAAGAAGCAGCAGCGCGTCGCCGAAGTCGAAGCGCGCATCGCGCAGATCGAGTCCGAGATCAAGGCGCTCGGCGAGCGCATGCAGACGCCCGACAAAGCGCGCGAACTCGGCATCGCTCTGAAGGCGCTGCAGACCGAGCTCGAGCAGCGCATGGCCGAGTGGGAGGAGCTGGCGGCATCGCTGTAGGGACGGCGGACGGCAGAC
>JBIIIA010000056.1:0-12733 GCA_044235195.1 Thermoflexales bacterium | reverse complement strand
GGCGACGCGAGAGCGGAGAGGCCATTCTCAGCCTGTGTTTGATTGCATGAATACGACAGGAAAGAAGAAATGAGTGTTGAGCCACGTGTGAATTTGAGGCCGGTTCGACGCGAGCGATCGCTGCAGAAGACCGCTCAGGAAGAGATCAAGAACTACATTCTGGCGAATGCGCTGGAGGAAGGCGATTCGCTGCCGCCGGAGAGTGCATTGGCGGATCGCCTCGGCATTAGTCGAACGGTGGTGCGCGAGGCCGTCAAGGCGCTGGAAGCGGTGGGGATCGTCGAAGTGCGGCCGGGGGCGGGTCTATTCGTGCAGCGGTTCACATTCGACCGACTGATCGACCATTCGATCTACGGCATTCAGTTCTACGCCAAGCAGTTGTCGGATGTATTGGAGGTGCGCCATTTGATCGAGCTGGGCATGGCGCCCAAGGTGATTGCGGCGCGCACGGCGGAGCAGATCGATCAAGTGGGTCGCATTCTGGCGGAGATGCGGACGGCCGCCGAGCGCGGCGAGTACAGCCATGTCCTGGATGAGCAGTTTCATCGCGTGCTGCACGGCAACACGAACAACGCGTTTTTGCTGCGTGTGCTGGACATTTTCTGGGAAATCTATCGGGAGGCGCATGCGCGCGTGGTGTTGCCGCGGCCGCCGAGCCCGATGACGACGTACCAGCGACACCAGGATATTTTTCAGGCGCTGGTGGACGGTGATGCCGAGGCGATGACAGCCGCGATGATGCGCCATCGCGTCGGCGTGGAGGATCGCGTGCGGCTGATGGAAGAAGCGCAGGAGATGGTCGGCAAGTGATGTCGAGGGAAGGCGAGGGAACCATGCTACGAATCTGGTCGGAACGACCGGTGCCACCGCAGTTCGTGCCCATGCTCGACGGGGTGCAGGTGATGGTCGGCGCGCTGAATGCCGAGAGTGAAGCGTCCATCGCTGCGTTCGAGCCGCGTGCGGTGATTGCGTCGGCGCGCACCCGCTTCGACGGCGCCTTCGCCGCGCGCTTTCCGACCGTGCGCGTGATTTCGCGGACGGGGATCGGCGTGGACAACGTGGTCGTGTCCGAGGTGACTGCGCACGGCGTGGCGGTGTGCAATACGCCGGATTCGCCGACGATCTCGACGGCCGAGCACGCGGTGACGATGATGCTGGCGGTGGCCAAGCACATCAAGCAAAGCGACATCGAGCTGCGCCAGGGCGGCAATCGGGACTATTTTTCCGAATTCGACGGCACCGAAGTGTGCGGACTGACGCTGGGCCTGGTGGGGATCGGCAGGATTGGCCGGCGTGTGCTGCGTGTGGCGCAGGCGCTCGAGATGCGAGTGGTGGTCTACGACCCGGCCGTTTCGCACGAGCAGGCGAACGAGCTGGGATGCGAGCGGGCGGCGCGGCTGGAAGATCTGCTCGGGACGGCGGACATCGTGTCGCTGCATGTGCCGCTGACCGACGCGACGCGCAACTTGATCGACGCTGAGCGCATGGCGCGGATGAAGCGCGGCGCATATCTGATCAATACGGCGCGTGGCGGGCTCGTCGATCATGACGCGCTGCTGCAGGCGCTCGAATCGGGGCAGATCCGCGGGGCCGGACTCGATGTGTTCCCGGTGGAGCCGCCCGATCCGTCGGATCCACTGTTGCAGCGGGCTGATGTCATCGTCACTCCGCACATCGCCGGGGCGACGCAGGCCAGCAAAGACCGACTATGGTCGGCGGCGATTACACATGCGCTGCAGGTGCTGCGCGGCGAGCGTCCCATTCACCTCGTCAATCCGGAAGTGTGGCCGCATCTGCGCACGGGGTAAGGCGCGGCCGTTCGAAGCACGAATCAACGGACGACAGCAGATTCCAGGAGGAAATTCATGCTCTTTCATCGCAATCGAGCCGACGAATACATGCGCCGCTGCGGGCTGGACGCCCTGGTGGCCACCACTCCGCTCAATATCACGTATTTCACGGATTATTTTCAGTGGACCGATTTCGTGTTCAAAGGATACATGACTTCGCCGGGTGGTCCGTCGCATCTCGGGCAGGGCTATGCACTGTATCCGGCTGTGGGAGAACCGGCGCTGGTGGTCGGCCCATTCACGGCGGTGAACGCCGGTGACGTGTGGGTGCGCGACTGGTATTTGTACGGCGACGGCGGGCTGGATTTCGCGGCGACGCCGACCGACGAGCCGGATTCTGCGCTGCTGACGATGCTGCGGGAGTCCACACGACGAGAGACGCCGACGCAGGCGCTGGCGGCGAGCCTGCGCGACCGCGGACTGCTGCGCGGGCGGATCGGGATCGAGATGGAGGGGATGACGCCGGCGGGTCTGCAGGAGTTGCACGACATTTTGCCGGATGTCGAGTGGAAGGACTGCAGCAACCTGATTCGGCTGATCCGCGCCGTGAAGTCGCCGGAGGAGATGGCGCGGCTGGTGCGTGCGGCGGAGATCAACGAGCAGGCGGGCATGGAGGCGCTGGAGCTGGCGCGGCCGGGCGTTTCGGCGCTGGAGCTGGTCGGCCATTTTCGGCGTCGCGTGGGTGAATTCGGCGCGGACGTCGATCATTTCGCCTATGGAATGCGTGGCATGGGCATGGGCAGCGCCGTGGACTATCGATTCGCCGCGAACGATATTTTGTTCGTCGATTTCGGCTGCAACTACCGGCATTACTTTTCGGACACCGGAACGACGCTGATGCTGGGGACGCCGCCGAAGGTTATGGAAGAGCGGTTTCGCGCAGCGCGCGAATGTCTGTTGGCGGGCATGGCGCAGATGAAGCCCGGGGTGCGGGCTTCGGTGGTGCGCGGCGCGATGATGGAGACGCTCAATGGGCGCGGCGTCACCGTCGCCAATCCGCACGGGCACGGCTTCGGGCTGGACGTGCGCGACTACCCGATCGTGGTGGCGGACAACGGCCTGCGCATCCGCGACGAATGTGTGGACGTGCCCTCGGATCTGCCGTTGGAAGTCGACATGGTCATCAACCTCGAAGTGCCGATCTTCGTGCCGGGAGCGGGATCGGTGCACAGCGAGCAGTCGTTCGTGGTGACGGCGGACGGGGCCAGGCCGCTGGTGCCGCAGGATCGCAGCGATCCGGTGCGGCCTGGCGCGTAAGAAACCGATGGTGCCGGGGCGGCGTCAGGCGGTGATGGCGTCGCCCCAGTGCCAGATGCCTTCCCGCGGGGCGGCGGGCCGGAAGTCGAGCCGATCCACGCCGAGGTAGTGCAGGGTAGCGCGCTCGAGCAGCGAGAAATCCGCCGGATTCTGCCGATTGAAGTTCATCGGATTTTCGAGGATCACGGGTGGATTCGTCATGAAGCGCGGCCGGCGCAGCACGTTCTGGGAAGAGGCGTGCACCATATACGGGTGCAGGATGACGAAGTCGCCGGTTTTGCCCGTCAGCTCGACGAATTCGGTGCACTGGCTGAGGATGTCCTGCATGTCGAAATCACCCGGCGGTATGCCTTCCGGGTGATCGCGCAGCAGCCGGGCGACGACGCGCACCGAATCCGGCACGATGAACGTGCCGCCGCCCTGGTGGTTCATATCCGACCACAGCACGATGGTGAGCAGCGCTTGTTCAGGGCTGTCGAGGAAGTGGCGGAAATAGGCGCCGTCGATGTGCCAGCCCGGGATTTCCGCGGCGGGCGGCTGCCATGGCTTATCTGCGCCGCGGCGGAAATTGACGATGAAGGCATCCGACCATTCGAACGAATTGACGCTCGAAAAGTGTCCGCTGCCGGGGATTTCGAGGACCTGTTTGGCCAGTCTGTCTTCCCCACCGATGACGTCGAGGATGGCGTTCCACGCTTTGGGCGCGACGGTGCGGATCGGAAGCCGGTTTTTGTGATCCATCCAGACGATGTCTTTGGCCCAGGTGGATGGATCATCCTTTCTGTAGCTCAGTCTGTCGTACGCCTCGTCGATCCATCGATCGGCGACGGCGTGGTCGAAGCAGTCATGGACGACGAGATATCCGTTCGTCATGAAGCTGTCGACTTGTTCCTGCGTCAGTACACGGAAACGGTTCATGTGGCTTTTCTCCTGAAATGGTGAATGCGATCGCACTGGGTTGATTTACTGACAGTGCGTCGAATACCCGGTGTCAGATGCGGCCGGCACACCAGGCGATGCCGCGTTCGAGGGTGTGGCGGAAGCCGGGATGTGCCCAGCTGGAATTGTCGTGGCCGGACTGCAGGCAGAAGACGCGTGCGGCATCGACCTGCCGCGTCCACGCCAACGCGCGCATGCTGTGGGGGTGGTCCACGCGCAGAAGCACCGTGCTGTTTTCGGGCTCGTTCGTGGTGTAGGTCTCGTCGGTCATCGTCCAGTCCGTGAGTTCGCTGGAGATCGGATGCGAGCGGTCGGCGACCTGCACCGTGATGGTTTGTTCCGGCCAGTATTGGAAGCGGCGATCCTGGATGCCGACGAGCTGGGGCCAGAACGGCCAGTCGCGGAAGGCGAGCAGCGAATGATGGAGGACGAAGATGCCCTTGCCGGTGGTGGTCAGGCGTTCGAGTGCGCTCCTGGGGCGGCCGGCGTAGCGGGGAAGCCCTTCGTCGACCGGCGTCGGCAGCAGCCACGTGTACAGAAGGACGGCGTCATAGGCGTCTCGTTCGGCATCCGAGGAAGAGGCGAAATCATCCATGTGCTGGACATAGGCAGTGATGCCCGGCAGGCTGTCGAAGAGATGACGGAAGTTGCGCACGTCGAACGGGTGTCCGCCGGTGACGACGGCGAGCTGGATGGAATGCGTATTGTTGTCCATAGCGTATTCGGCATCCGTATTTCGATGGCGGATCCGACGATAGAAAGGATATCTGAATTGACAATTGGGAGATCGGATGTAGTATATGTGAGGATTGTTAGAGGTAACATATATTATATGTTGTGCGGCCTTGTTGTCAGCCTGCGGTGAGACTGCCGCAGCGAGTGACAGGAAAGACACATGACAGGTGCGCACAGCCCCAGTGCACCTGCAAGTGGAGGCGCGAAAAACGCGCGTGGACGTTTGAAATCAGGGAACGACGACACAGGAGGAATGACAGACATGAAAGCGAATCAGACGATATCGAGAAGAAGTTTTCTCAAGGTGACGGCTGTGACCGCATCCAGCGCGGTGCTGGCGGCGTGCGCTGCGCAGGCACCGGCACCGCAGGCGGACACGGCCAAGGAGGCGCCGGCTGCGAAGCCGGAGTCGGTCGTCATCGACGCCTGGCAGAACACCGACGGCAACCTGGAAGCCAAGTGGGAAGGGGATCCGAACAACGAGGAGTTCAAGAAAATCTGGTGGTGGGGCGGCCTCTATCAGCAGATGTACGGTCCGTGGCTGGAGAAGCATCCCGGTGTGAAGGTCAAGATCTCCGGCCATGGCTGGGACTGGGACCTGGGCACCAACACCTACCTGGCGCTGGCCGCCGGTCGCGTGCCGGACACTACGGTCGGCGAGGCGCTGACGGCGCAGTTCACCAACCTGGGTGTGTATGCTCCGTTGTCGGACAAGGTGGCGAGCCAGTTCGTGGAAGGATCGCTGCTGGCGGGCAAGAAGGACGGCAAGTACCACGCTCTGCCGCAGACGTCGGGAGCGGACGTGTTGTTCGTGAACCTGACCAAGCTGCGCGAGGCCGGCGTGGACACGGCCAAGCTGCCGGCGACATGGGACGAACTGCTCAAGGCAGCGCAGGCGGTTTCGAAGATCAACAAGCACGAAAAGTGGGGAAACAACGCCTACTTCACGTATGCCCCGACGGCGAATTCGGTGGGCGCGATGATGCGCGTGGCGCACTGGTTCAACCAGGCGGGCGTGCCGCTGAGCAACGAGACGGGTGTGCCGTCTCTGAATACGGCGGGAGCGGCGGACGTCTGGGATTTCAATAACCAGTTGATGGCAACGTCGCAGGACGACACGATCCTGAACATCGACGCGTCCGGCGAGCTCGGATCGGCGCAGGCGCTCAACGACGGCGTCTTCGCGTTCAAGACCAGCTGGACGAACGATGCGACGACGGTGGGTGCGGATCCGAAGAAGCCGGAGATTGCAGCGGTGCCGTTCCCGACGGGGCCGGGCGGCAAGCCGGCAACGATCGTCATCGGCAACATCGTGCAGTCGGTGTTTGCCAAGGCGCCGAACAAGGATCTGGCGATCGATCTTCTCGAGACGCGGCTTCCGGATCCGGAAGTGGCGGGCTACATGGCCAACAACGCCGGCGTGTTCATCTTCGGTCTCAAGTCGCTGCTCGAGCAGCACGAGACCTACGACAAGCTGGGCGGCTTCAAGTCCGAGGAAGCCAAGAAGCTCGTGCGCGTGACGATGAAGGCGCTGCTCGAAGGCGGGGCGGGCCCGTTGCCGGGCTGGGGCAAGAACGCCGACCGCATCTGGGTGGCGATCAACGAGAGCTGGTCGAAGATCTGGCGCGGCCGTCTGTCGAAGGCCGACATTCAGAAGGAACTGGACGCGCTGCAGAAGACGGCCGAAGGTCTGCTGGCCTGAGGCGGCTGAGTGCACAGTGACAGGCCGGGCAGGCTCACCGCTGCCTGGCGCAGCCGACGGCGACATCATCGCCGTCGGCTGCACGGGGGAGGCACCCTGCCTTCCGTGAAATGGATGGCGCCAGCGCAGCGACTGGGGCGTTCAGCGCATATCGAGATCAAACGAGATCAATCGAGATCAATGAACACAGCGCATACACGCATCACGGACAGCTCGAAAGAAACAAGGTGGTCGCTCGCCAAAAGGGCGTCGGGGCGATGGCTGCGGCGCCGTCACGACGTACTCATCGCGTGGGCCTTCCTTGCGCCGATGGTCATCTATTTTGCGGTGATGACCTTCGTTCCATTGGTGCTGATGCTCGGGATTACCTTCGCACGGTGGAACATCATCGAGCCGCCCAGCTGGACCGGTCTGGACAATCTGCGCAAGATCTTTTCGGACTACAACAACCTGTTCTATCTGCGGGTGGTGGGCCGCACCGTGCTGTACGGCGTCGCTATTCTGGCACTGAACATCGCCGGCGGCTTTTTGATCGCCCTGGTGCTGAACCAGAATATTCGCTTCAAGGGTATTTACCGCACGATGTGGTACGTGCCGGGGGTGTTTTCGGGAGCGGTGATGGCGCTGCTGATGAAGGTGTATCTGCAGGGGTCGAGCCTCGGCGTGCTGAATCAGATCACCGCGATTTTCGGGATGGCTCCCGTGGACTGGGTGCGTGATCCGTTCTGGACGCCGATTATCACTGTGCTTTTCTCGGTGTGGCAGGGAATCGGCTTTACCGTGATTTTCTTTCTCGCCGGTCTGCAGGCCGTCGATGAGAACCTCTACGATGCAGCGCGCATCGACGGCGCCGATCGGCGGCAGCTGCTGCGCTACATCACGATTCCGCAGATGACTCCGGTGCTGTTGTTCATCTCTGCGACCGGTCTGGTCAATTCCATGCAGATGTGGGAAGTGCCCCGCCTGATCACCGGCGGCGGCCCCGACAGCCTCACCTATACGCTGGTGTGGAGCATACAGAGCGACGCATTCGGCGCTCTCGATATGGGAATGGCCACAGCGCAGTCGCTGGTGCTGTTCGTGATCCTGATGGTGTTCATCGGCTGGCAGCTGCGGCAGTATCACCGCCAGTACATCGGCTGATACCGGAGGATATGATGAGCCGATCAAATCTCGCTCTTCGCATTTTTTCGCATGCGTTCCTGATCGTGACGAGTTTCGTCATGGTGTACCCGGTGCTGTATATGGCATTGGGTGCCTTTACGACGCCTGATCAGTTCATTCGAACGATCATACTGCCGATTCCCAACACCTTGAATTTGAACCTGTTTCGTGGGGCGTTGGAAGCGGGCATTTCGCAGTCGTACTTTTTCACGCTGCTGCGCGCCGGCTTCTATATCGTCGTCACCGTGACGGTGGGGCTGATCGGCGGTTACATCTTCTCGAAGCTGCAGTTCCCCGGCAAAAACAAAGTGTTCATGCTTCTGCTGACGGGCATGCTGCTGCCCGGCATTCTGATGCTGATTCCTTCGTACCTGATGATGGCATGGTGGCCGGGCGCCGGTGGAAACAACTGGCTGGGGCAGGGCGGACATGGTTTGATCGGCGACTGGCCGGTGCTGTTTATCGGCGGCTGGGTGCCGCCGTTCGCCATCTTCATCATGAAGCAGAGCCTGGACATGCTGCCGACGGAGTATCAGGATGCGGCGAAGATCGATGGCGCCGGAGTGCTGCACATCATCTTCCGCATTTATGGCCCGCTGCTCAAGCCGCCGATGGTTGCCCTTACCATCGTCACATTCGTCGGCATGTGGAACGATTACCTGTGGCCGGCACTCACCGTGGCTGGCCATCCTGATCTTTATCCGATTGCCGTGCGCATGCAGTACGTCATCCTCGACGACTATTCGCCGTACGGCGAGATCAACTACCCGGCCGTCATGGTGAAGACTTTTCTCGCCACGTGGCCGCCGGCAGCGCTCTACTTTCTGTTGCAACGGTATTTCGTGCAGGGATTGGTCGCCAGTGGTCTGAAGGGATGAACGGTGAGATGATCTTGAACTCAATGTCTGCTTCCGAATCTCTCATCACGCTCGAATCGCCGCGGCTGCTTGTGCGCATCGATGCGGCGAACGGCGGCAAGGTGCGGTCGCTGCAGTCGCGTCGCACGGGCAAGGAATTTTTTTATCAGGACAGCCGGCGCACATTCGACGGCGCGGCCGGCTACAGCTACCATGACATCGGCGGCATGGACGAGTGCTTTCCGTCCATCGGCGCTTGTCGGGGCAGGACGGCGTCGGGTGTGGAATACGACTATCCCGATCATGGTTTTCTGTGGCAGGGGGAGTGGGAAGTCGAACCAGTCGCATCGGGAGTTCGCATGCGTCGGTTCATCTCTGCGTTGCATTGCATGTTCGAACGCACGTGCACCTTCGACCGCGACGACCGGCTGAGGTTCGAATATCGCGTCGTGAATCATGGCGACGGGCCGATCCCTTTTCTCTACGCGGTGCATCCACTGCTGGCTGCAGATGAGCAGACTCGTGTGCAGCTTCCGCATGGTGCATCGCAGGCATATGTCGGCGGTGCCGGGCCTGGAACAAGGTTGACCGCGGGCGAGTGGTTCACGCTGCCTGGGCCGCAGCCGAGTGATGTCATCGGCCCGTTTTCACTGGAGCGGCGCACCGTTCTGAAGTTTTACACCGAGCGCCTCGCCGACGGGCGCGCTGCGGTGGAATACCACGACTGCGGCGAACGCCTAACGTTCGATTTCGACGTGCCGTCGCTGCCTCATCTGGGATTTCTGTCGTGTCAGGGCAACGACAACCTCGGCGACGGCCACTTCACGCGTGAATTCCTGCTGGCGCTGGAGCCCACGTCGGGCATCGGGGATGACATCGAAACGTGCGAGCGCACCGGCACGCTGCGATGGCTGGAACCGGGAGTTCCTCTGTCGTTCTGGATCGGCATCGGCGTGGAGCCGATCTGACGACGGTGCGGCATCGAAGTAAGGAGCGATATATGAACGAGACGAAGCTGGATGGCATTGAGCTTGTGTCCATCCCGGCAGGAGCTTTCTGGATGGGCAGTCCGGATGACGACGAGGAAGGGTTCGCCGAGGAGCGTCCACGCCATCGCCGGACGCTCGCCGTAGGATTTTTCATGGCGCGGCATCCGGTCACCGTCGGACAGTGGCGCGAGTTTTGCACGGCGTCGGACGGCTACGAACGGGACGAATGGTGGATCGACCTGAGCGCGCCTGTGCATCATCGAGCCGAGGCGCAGTCGCCGGCTTTTGATTTCGTGGATCATCCGGCGCACAACGTGAGCTGGTATGAAGCCGCGGCGTTTTGTCGGTGGCTCACTGCGCGCTGGCGGACGAGCGGCAGGCTGCGCGCCGATCAGATCGTGCGGTTGCCGAGCGAGTCGGAATGGGAGCGGGCCGCGCGCGGTCCGGCCGGTGCAAATGAAGCGTACACGCGCTGGCCGTGGGGTGACGTGCTCACCCCGGCGCATGCCAATTACGTCGACGCCGGCTTCGGGCGCACCACGCCCGTCGGCGCCTTCCCGGCTGGTCGGGTGCCGGAGTGGGGGCTGGAGGACATGTTCGGCAACGTCTGGGAATGGACCAGCACGAAATGGGTGCAGAACTACGCAGAGTACGCGCCTGAGGAGGATCTCTGCGGAGAGCAGCCGCGCGTGCTGCGCGGCGGCGCATGGTACTTCGGTCATCCGCTGGCGCGCTGTGCATTCCGTGGCAGCGATGCGCCGGAATATCGCAACTATCGCATCGGATTCCGGGTCGCCGTCGCTGCGGCGGGGTAGGGCGACCCACCGGGCGGGCGACCCACCGGGCGGGCGATCCACCGGGCGGGCGATCCACCGGGTCGCCCCCACGTGGGCGTCACGATTCGTCGGCGCCGGGGGTGTGGGCGGCGATGACGGCCTGCGCCACGGCGTGCGGGGCGGGCGCGTAATGGTCGAATGCGGTCTCGTAGAAGCCGCGGCCCTGCGTCAGGCTGCGCAGGTCGGTCGAGTAGCGCTGCATCTCGGCCAGCGGCGCCTGCGCGGTGATGACGGTCTTGTTGGCGCGCTGCTCCATGCCCATGATCTGCGCGCGCCGGCCCTTCAGCCCGCCCATCACGTCGCCGGCGAATTGCTCGGGCACGGTGATGGTGAACGCGTAAATCGGCTCGAGCAGCACCGGCCCGGCCGCCGCGAATGCTTCGCGGAACACCGCGCGCGCGGCGATTTCGAACGCGATCGGCTTGGAGTCCACCGCGTGCTCGCGGCCGTCGGTCACCGTGCAGCGCACGTCGGTGACGGGATAGCCGGCCAGCACGCCGCTCTCCATCTTCTGCTTGATGCCCTTTTCGATGCTGGCCGCATACGAGTTGCTGATCACGCCGCCGAACACCTTCCACTGAAATTCGTAGCCGACGCCCGGCGCGGTCGGTTCGATCGTCAGCTCGACTTCGGCGAACTGGCCGGCGCCGCCGGTCTGCTTCTTGTGGCGGTGGCGCGCCTGGCCGCGCTTCGTCACCGTCTCGCGGTACGGGATGCGCGGCACGCTGGTCTCGACGTCGACGGCGAATTTGCTGTGCAGGTGATGCACCGCCACGTCGATGTGCGCCTGCCCCATGCCCCATAGCACGGTCTCGTGCGTGCCTGCTTCGTGCGACACGCGCAGGCTCGGGTCTTCCTCGACCAGCCGCACCAGCGCGGCGTTCAGCTTGGCGGCGTCGTTGCGCGATCTGGGCGTGACGGCGACGGCATACAGCGGATGCGGAAAATCGATCGGCGGCAGCGTGCGGGCGTGCGCGCGGTCGCACAGCGTGTCGCCGGTCTGCGCGCCGGCGGCCTTGGTGATCGCGCCGATGTCGCCGACATGCAGGACGGATGCGGGCAGCTGCTGCTCGCCGCGCTGCAGGAAGAGCTGCGGGATGCGCTCTTCGGAATCGGTGCGCGTGTCGAGCAGGCGCAGCTCGCCGTTGCGGATCGGGCCCTCGATCACGCGCACGAAGCTGACCTTGCCGACGAATGGGTCGACTTCGGTTTTGAATACGTGCATCATCTGGCCGTGCGCGCCGTCGTCCGGGGCGGCGCCGAGGTCGAACGGCATCGGCGCGTAGTTGGCCAGCGAGAAGAGCATGGCGTGCACGCCGAGCATCTGCGTCGGCGCGCTGCAGAAGACCGGCACGAAGGTGCGCTTGCGGATGGCGCTGCGCAGTCCGCGGATGAATTCCTCGTCGGTGAGCGCGCCTGCGGAGAACCATTTCTCCATGAGGTCGTCTTCGCCCTCGGCCGCCGCCTCCATGAGCTTTGCGCGCGCAGCGTCGACCTGCGCGGCCATATCCGCTGGGATGTCGGCGATCTCGCCCTGCGGACCGCGCAGGTAGCGGCGGCTGACCAGGTCGATCACGCCGGTGAACTGTGAATGCGCGCCGACGGGCAGCATGAGCGGCACGATGTCCTGGTGAAAGGCGTCGTGCAGCTGGCCCATGACGCGCGCGAAATCGGCGTTCTCGCGGTCCATGCGCGAGATCATGACGGCGCGCGGGATGTGCGCCTCCTCGACGGCCTGCATGGCGAGCTCGGTGCCCACCTCGACGCCGGACGCGGCGTCGACGAAGATCAGGCCCATGTCGGCGGCGCGCACGGCGCAGACGACTTCGCCATAGAAATCGGCGTAGCCGGGCGCGTCGAGCAGATTGAACTTGTAGCCCTTCCATTCGACGGGGACGAGGCTGAGGTAGACCGACTGTTTGCGGCGCTTTTCCTCGTCGTCGAAGTCCGACGCCGTGGTGCCGTCGTCGACGGAGCCGAGGCGCGAGCTGTTGCCGGCGGCGAAGAGCAGCGCTTCGGCGAAGGACGTTTTGCCGCTCGACGTGTGGCCGAGCAGAGCGACGTTGCGCAGGCGGTCGGTGGCGTATTCCCTCACGGCATTGGCCGCGGCGACGGACGGGCTGGTCATGGTGTGCGAATCTCCTTTTCAGGTTCGAGTTCGCGCTGTCCGCCGCGTGCATCGCGCGCGGTGGCCGACGCGATGGCGAAAAGTGTAGGGTGGGGGAGACGCCGCCACAATGTGCGAACGGCTAGTCGGGGACGGGTTTGTGGCGTCACCCCCTGACATCCTCTTCCCTCATCGCCTACGCCTCACCCCCTGACCCCTCACAAGGGGACATCGCTTTCGGCTCTTCTGAACGTCCGACAGCTGATATGCCAAATCGGCGGTGGCAAGTAGTAGGCG
>JBIIIA010000343.1:0-3976 GCA_044235195.1 Thermoflexales bacterium | reverse complement strand
TTCGAACGTCTCACCGGCCCCGCTGCTGCGTGAGTCCGACGGCGCGCGCGGCGAGTCGACGGTGGAATCGGCGCAGCCGCAGCGCTACACGTGGATCGGCGACGCGTATCCGGCGGAGCGTGTGAACCTGCGCGGCATGGGTGACCGCGTGAACATCTTCGACGAGCGCGGCGAACTGCTCGGCGAGACCGAGCGCGCGACCGCTCCCGGCCGCGTGCACGTCGGCGCGATCTACCTGCATCAGGGGCGCACGCATCGCATCGTCGAGCTGGACTGGCTGCAGGGCCGTGCCACCGCGCGCGCCGTCGAGAGCGACTACTACACGCAGCCGAGCACGGTCAGCGAAGTCGTCGTGCTGGAGGAATTCGAAAAGCCGACGAACGCGACGGCGTCGTTCGGACAGGTCGAAGTGACCACGGTGGTGCCACGTTTTCGACAGGTGCTGTTTCGCACGCATCAGACGATCGGGTGGGGCGAAGTCGATCTGCCGGAGCAGCTGCTGCTGACCACCGGCTACTGGTTTGCGCTGGATGCCGGCCAGGCGGATCGACTGAGCCGGCGTGGGATTCTGGCTCTGCCCAACGACTACGGGCCGAACTGGATGAAGCAGCGCGACGCGGCGCGCGCGCGCGACGGATACTGCTGCACCGAATGCGGTCGTCCGGAAGCGCCGACGGTGCAGCATCATGTGCATCACGTGATTCCGTTTCGCAAGTTCGGCTATCGCCGCGGCGAGAACGAAGCGTACGTGCAGGCGAATGCGCTGGAGAACCTGGTCACCGTGTGTCCCGCGTGTCATCGCCGCATCGAGACGGCCGACGAGGGCAACGAGGCGCTGGCCGGCCTGTGCCATCTGATGGGCAACCTGGCTCCGTTGTACGTGATGTGCGACGCGCGCGATCTGGCGGCGACGTGGGACATCGAGAGCCGACACACGCGCCTGCCGACGGTGACGATTTACGAACAAGCGCCCGGCGGCACCGGCATCGCCGATGAGCTCGTCGTGCGGCATCGAGAGCTGCTGCAGGCTGCGCTGGTGCGGATCGGCGACTGCGACTGCGAGCGCGGGTGCCCGTCGTGCATCGGCCCGGTCGGCGGCGCCGCCGAGCGCCGCAATGTCAAGCGGGACGTGGCCGAAGTGCTGCGCGCGCTGGGGGCATAAGGCCGTCCGAGTTGTATCATCGACGGCGATGAGCCACTACGAGTATCACACCATCACCATCGCCGGGATCGAGCGACGACTGCGCAAGATGGAAGTTGCGCCGGGAATTAAGATCGCCGTGCTGAACATTCTGGGCGACACCGAGCTGGTGCAGGCCGCGGCGCGCGCGCTGGCGCCGAAGCTGCCGTCGACGACCGAGTACATCGTGACTGCGGAGGCCAAGAGCATTCCGCTGGCCTACGCGCTTTCCGTGGAGAGTGGGCTGCCCTACATCGTGCTGCGCAAGTCGCAGAAGCCGTACATGGGCGACGTGCTGACGGCCGAGACGCTCTCGATCACCACGAACAAGCCCCAGACGCTGTTCCTCGACGAGAAGGATCGCGGCGACATCAAGGGCAAGCGCATCATCCTGCTCGACGACGTGATCAGCACCGGATCGACATTGCAGGCGATGCGGCTGATCATGCAGAAGGCCGAGACTATCGTCGTCGGTGAAGTGGCCATCCTAACCGAAGGCGACCGCGCCACGTGGCAGAACATCATCTCGCTCGGCCACTTGCCGGTGTTTACGGGAGCGGAGTAGGAGACAGGGAATGGGGAATAGGGGATGTGCTATCCCCCATTCCCTATTCCCCATTCCCTTCTTTTCTCACCGCGCTGCGCGCTTGAGCGCCGCAGCCCGGTTCGTGTTTTCCCAGGGCAGAACCACGTCGGTGCGGCCGAAGTGGCCGTAGGCCGCAGTCTGGCGATAGATCGGGCGGCGCAGCTTCAGGTCGCGGATGATCGCGCCCGGGCGCAGGTCGAACACGTCGCGGATGGCCTTGTTGATCTTTTCATCGGCCACGGCGCCGGTGCCGAACGTTTCGACGTTGACCGACAGCGGCTCGGCCATGCCGATGGCGTAGGCCACCTGCACTTCGCAGCGGCGCGCCAGGCCGGCGGCGACCACGTTCTTGGCCACCCAGCGGCAGGCGTAGGCGGCGCTGCGGTCGACTTTGGTCGGATCCTTGCCGCTGAAGGCGCCGCCGCCGTGGCGTCCCATGCCACCGTACGTGTCGACGATGATCTTGCGGCCGGTGAGGCCGGCGTCACCCATCGGCCCGCCGACGACGAAGCGGCCGGTCGGGTTCGTGTAAATGTTCAGGCGATCGGTCACCATCTCCGCCGGCAGCGTCGGCATGATCACCGCTTCGGTGAGCGCCTGGTTGATGGTTTCCTGATCGACCTCGGGCGCGTGCTGCGTCGAGATCAGCACGGTGCTGATGCGCACCGGGCGGCCCTGCGCGTATTCGACCGTCACCTGCGTCTTGCCGTCGGGGCGCAGCCACGGCAGCTCGCCGTTCTTGCGCACTTCGGACAGGCGGCGGGCGAGGCGGTGCGCCATGGCGATCGGCATCGGCATCAGCTCGGGCGTTTCATCGCAGGCGAAGCCGAACATCATGCCCTGGTCGCCGGCGCCGACCTTGGACGGGTCGTCCTTGACCACCTTGGCGGCCTTGGCCTTGCGCTTGCCGCGCGTCTCGAACGCCGCATCGACGCCCTGCGCGATGTCGGGCGACTGTGATGCGATCGCGATCTGCACGCCGCACGTGCTGCCGTCGAAGCCCTTGTCGCTCGAATCGAAGCCGATGTCGTTGACGACGCGGCGCACCAGTTCGTCGAAGTTCACGAAGGCGCGTGTGGTGATCTCGCCGAGGCACATCACGAAGCCGGTTTTCACAGCCGTCTCGCAGGCGACGCGACTCATCGGATCCTGCGCCAGGCACGCGTCGAGGACGGCGTCGCTGATCTGGTCGCACATTTTGTCGGGATGCCCTTCGGTTACGCTCTCCGATGTGAAGAAGAGCTGAGGGCTGTTCATGAAGCTGCTGCTCACGTGATTGGTTACCTCTTTGCTGGTGAATTGCGTCGCTCGCGATCGGCGACCCGGACGGATTATACGGGCGATGATGCTGCTGCTAGGACAGTCGTCCGCCGCCGCGCGTTTGTTTGCGCAGCTGTTCCATGCGTCGTTGTCGCTTCTTCTCGGCTTCGCTGACCGGGTCCTTGAAGGGCAGCGGCTTGACGGTCGACGTGGTCGGCTCCTTGAACACCTTCAGCCAGTCGTCGATTTCCGTGGCGCTGGTTTTCGTCGGCTTGGCCTCGGGCTCGAATTTCGTGCCGAGCGCATTCTGCATTTCCTTGTGGAACTCGTGCGAGGTCTGCACGCGCACGCCGCACGCGCGCACGAAACTGGCGACGGCGCCGTCGGATGTCACGACGATGAGCCCGCGTCGGTCCTTCGTCGCACCGACGATGTCACGAATCACGTCGTCGGCCTGCCGCCCGGCCTGCGCCCAGCGCACCTTGACCGCGCCGTGGTCTTCGCTGTCGTCCCACAGCGACACGAAGTCGGCATCGCGGGCGTTGTCGAAGATCACCGTGATGCGCTTGTCGGCGCGCGCCGCGTAGCGCTTGAGGCGCTGCACCAGCTTCGCTTCGTCGTTCGGATCGCTCAGCTTGAGGTCGGGGCTCTGGCCGATCAGATTGTGGCCGTCGATGAGCAGGGGCATGGCGCTATTGTATGGAAGTGGTGGCATGGTGTCGACTGCCGTCGGCTGTCGGCCGTCGGCTGTCGTTTTGGTAGAACATGCGTCCTATAATCCGGCGCGATGAATGCGAAGGAACAGGAGCGTCCTGTCGACGGCAGCAAGCAGGCCGGCGACGAGGGCGCGCTCGATCGGGCGCTGCGCCCGCAGCGGCTCGACGAGCTGATCGGCCAGGACAACGTGCGCGACAACCTGCGCGTGATGATCGCCGCAGCTCGTGCGCGCG
>JBIIIA010000055.1:0-12762 GCA_044235195.1 Thermoflexales bacterium | reverse complement strand
CCGTCCAGATGCGTCACGCGCAGGCGAAACGGGACCACGAAGCGCGCATACGCGCCGAGCGCGCCGCCGAGCGCCACGACCAATCCTGCGAGCGCGACGCCGATCCGGTCGAGGAACAGACCGGCGATCGCTGCCACCGCGCCGACCACCGCGAACGCCGCGGTCGATCGAAAGACCAGATCGATGACGTGTTCGAGCACCGGATGATACGAATGCGCGATCGGCGCTTCCGAGCGTTCAGCCATCAGGCGGTGCGACTGCGCACGGCGCGGAAGTACGCCAGCGTCTCACGCAGGCCGTCCTCGAGCGACACCTGCGGCTCCCAGCCCAGAATCGTGCGCGCGCGCGTGATGTCCGGCCGGCGCCGCTGCGGATCGTCGGCGATGCGCGCCGCCCCCGGATCGACGTACGCGATCGTGCTGCGGCACTGCGGGCCGGCCGCCGCCAGCACCGCTTCGGCGAACTCCGTCATCGTCATCTCGCGCGGATTGCCCACGTTCACCGGATTCGGCTCGTCCGACCACAGCAGGCGCAGCATGCCGTCGACGAGGTCCGTCACATAGCAGAACGAACGCGTCGCCGAGCCGTCGCCGTAGACCGTCAGCGGTTCGTCGTTCACCGCCTGCCGCACGAAGTTCGGCACCACGCGCCCATCCTCGAGCGCCATGCGCGGGCCGAAGGTATTGAAGATGCGAATGATGCGCGTGCGCAGGCCGTACTTGCGGTGGTACGCCATCGTGAGCGCCTCGGCGAATCGCTTGGCCTCGTCGTACACGCTGCGCACGCCGATGCTGTTCACGTGGCCCCAGTAGCTCTCCTTCTGGGGATGCTCCTTCGGATCGCCGTAGACTTCGCTCGTGCTCGCCATCAGGAAGCGCGCGCCTTTGCGCACCGCCAGCTCCAGCGCGTTGTACGTGCCGTGCGAACCCACCTTCATCGTTTCGATCGGGTTGTCCAGATAACCGACCGGGCTGGCCGGCGACGCCAGGTTCATCACCGCGTCGAGCGGCCCCTCGACGTCGCACGAGACCGTCACGTCATTTTCGACCAGCGTAAATCGCTCCTGCCCGAGCAGATGCCCGACGTTGCGCCGCGCGCCGGTGATGTAGTTGTCCATCGCGATGACGAAATGACCTTCGCTCAATAGCCGTTCGCACAAATGCGAACCGATGAAACCGGCGCCGCCGAGTACCAAAATACGCATGATGGAATGATTGTACGATGGACTCCCCATGCGCTACCTCGCCCTTCACAAACCGTACGGTGTGCTGTCGTCGTTTACGCACGAAGTGCAGAGCGCGTCGGACGCCGGCAAGCGCACGCTCGGCGAGTTCGGGCTGCCGAAGGGCGTCTATGCCGCCGGCCGCCTAGACTACGACAGCGAAGGGCTGCTGCTGCTGAGCGACGACGGCGCGTTCATTCATTTCATCACCGACCCGCGGCACAAGCAGCCGAAGACATACCTGGCACAGGTCGAAGGCATCCCGACGGAGGCGGCGCTGGACAAGCTGCGCGCCGGCCTGCAGATCAAGGACTATCGCACCGCGCCGTGCCGCGCGCGCGTGGTGCCCGACGACGCCGTGCCGCCGCTGCCGCCCCGCTCGAAGCCGATCACCCCGCACGGGCCGACGGCATGGGTCGAGCTCATCCTTTCCGAAGGAAAGAAGCGCCAGGTGCGCCACATGACCGCCGCCGTCGGGCTGCCGACGCTGCGCCTGCTGCGCATCGCCATCGGGCCGATCCCCCTGGCCGGCCTCGACTCCGGGCGCTGGCGCGAGCTGTCCCGCACGGAACTCGACGCGCTGCGGCAGCGATAGCGCATCTGCATGCGGGCTTCTATAATCCGGTTCACGTCGCCTGCGAGAACACCGACTACGCTCCAGCCGGCGCATTCCAGAGAGGAAATCGATGTCACCCAATTCCACCAGCACTACCGCTTCGGGCAAGCCTGCGTTCGTCAAAGGCCTGGACGGAATCGTTGCGGTCCAGACGTACATCAGCATGGTCGACGGTCCGAACAGCAACCTGTCGTACCGCGGCATCAACGTGAACGAGCTCGTCACGAACGCCATCTATGAAGAAGTGGCGTTCCTGCTCCTGCACGACCATCTTCCGTCGCGCAACGAGCTGGCCGACTTCAACGCCCGACTCGTCGCCAACCGCTGGCTGCCGGCGCCGCTCTACGACCTCCTGCGCCAGCTCCCGCGCGACACCGTGCCGATGGAGGCGCTGCGCACCGCCGTCTCGGCGCTCTCGTTCTACGATCCTGAAATCGAAGACATCAGCATCGAGGCGACGCAGCGCAAGGCCGTGCGCCTGATCTCGCAGTTCCCGACCATCTGCGCCGCTTATCAGCGCATCCGCGAAGGCAAGGAGCCGATCGCCCCCACCGCCCGCCTGTCGCACGCCGCCAACACCCTGCACATGCTCGGCCTGCCCTCCGGCGACGCCGACTTCGTCAAGGCGATGGATGCGTATCTCATCCTGCTCGCCGACCACGGCATGAACGCCAGCACGTTCACCGGCCGCGTCGTCGCCAGCACCCAGGCCGACCTGCACTCGTCGATCACCGCCGCCATGGCCGCGCTCAAGGGCCCGCTGCACGGCGGCGCCAACGAGGCCACCATGAACATGCTGCTCGAAATCGACGACCCGGCCAAGGTCGACGGCTTCGTCGACAACGCCTTCGCTACGAAGCGCAAGATCATGGGCATCGGCCACCGCATCTACAAGAACGGCGACCCGCGCTCGGTGCACCTGAACAACTGGGCCGAACGGCTCGGGCGCAAGCTCAACCAGATCAAGTACTTCGACATGGCCCACAAGGTCTCCGCGGCCGTGCTGCGCCATCGCGAGCTCTACCCGAACGTCGATTTCTACTCCGCCCCGATGCTGTACTACATCGGCGTGCCGATCGACCTGTTCACGCCGATGTTCGCCTGCTCGCGCGTCGCCGGCTGGAGCGCGCACGTCATCGAGCAGTACAAGGACAACGTCCTGATTCGCCCGCAGAGCGAATACATCGGCCCGAACGACGTGCACTACGTTCCGGTCTCCGAACGCTGATGCTGCCGATCGAATCCCGCCTGGCCTTCATGCTGCGCGCCAAGGCCGCCGTCGTCATGCGCGGGAACGACCCGCGCAAGGTGCACGGCACCGCACACGCCCTGGCGCGCGGCGGCTTCGCCTGCGTCGAGGTCACCATGACCGTCCCCGGCGCCGTCGATCTGGTCCGGCAGCTGGCCGCCGATCTGCCGCACGTGATGATCGGCGCCGGCACGGTGACGACGGCGCACGACGCGCTCGCCTGCATCGAGGCCGGCGCGCAGTTCGTCGTCTCGCCGATCGTCGCCGTCGACATCATCCGCCCGTGCCGCGAAGCCGGCGTGGTGTGCATCCCCGCCGGCATGACGCCGACGGAGATTCACGCCGGCTGGCTGGCCGGCGGCCACGTGGTGAAAATCTTCCCGGCCGCGCCGATCGGCGGCACGGCCTTCGTGCGCGCGCTGCGCGGGCCGTTCCCCGATATTCCGCTGTGGGTCAGCGGCGGCGTCAAGGCGTCGGAATCGCAGGCGTACTTCGACGCCGGCGCGCAGCTCGTCGGCCTCAACGCCGCCGAAATTCCCGCTGCGCTCATCGACGCCGGCGACTGGGACGCCGTCGCCGCCGAAGCGGCGGCCATGCTCGCGCGCGCCGGCCTGGCCGCCTGAGCGATGCGCCGCACCGATATGCACGTCGTCCTCGGCGCGCTCCTGCTGAGCGGACAGCAGGGCTTCCGCCAGGCCGGCGTGCATCACTACGCGCGCGAGCTGCTGCGCGCGCTCGCCCGCACACCGCACGACGGCATCCGCTTCACCGTACTCCTGCCCGCGTCCGCCGCCGACCAGCTCACCCCCGACGAGCACGCCGCCCTGCATGTGCGCACCGTGCCCGCCCGCCTCGAATCGCCGCTGCATCGCACGCGCTTCGAGCAGATCGCCCTGCCGCACCTGCTGCGCGAACTGCGCGCCGACGTCTACCACGGCCTCGCCTTCGTCGCCCCGATCGCCGCGCCCTGCCCGACCATCGTCAGCGTCATGGACCTGAGCTTCCTGACGCATCCGCACACGCACCGGCCGATCCCGCGCCTCTATCTGCGCACGATGACGCAGCTCTCCTGCCGCCGCGCGCAACGAATCATCGCCATCAGCGAATGGACCAAGCGCGACATCGTGCGCTGCTACGGCATCGACCCGGCGCGCGTCGACGCCATCCCCCTGGCCGTCGACCACGAGCGGTTCCGCCCGCTCTCTCCGGACGCGCGCCGCGCATTTCGCGCCGCACACAGCATCGGCGACCGCGCGGTGTTCTATCTCGGCAGCATCGAGCCACGCAAGAACCTGACGCGGCTGATCGACGCCTTCGCCCGCCTGCCGCAGCCGGCGCAGCTCTTCATCGGCGGCAGCCTGGCGTGGAAGTACGACGAAATCCTCGCGCTCGTGCAGCGCCTCGGCCTGCACGAGCGCGTGCACATGCTCGGCCGCATCGAACCGCAGGACCTGCCCGCGTGGTACTCCGCCTGCACCGTCTTCGCGTACCCCTCGCTCTACGAAGGATTCGGATTCCCGCCGCTCGAAGCCATGGCCTGCGGCGCCGCCGTGGTCTCGTCCGATGCGTCGTCGCTGCCGGAAGTCGTCGGCGACGCCGGGCTGACCGTCGCGCCCACCGACGTCGACGCCCTCGCGCGCGCGCTGGCGCGGCTGCTCGACGACGACGACCTGCGCCGCTCCCTGCAGCAGCGCGCCATTGCCCGCGCCGCCGCATTCACCTGGGAACGCGTCGCAACGCAGACCATCGCTGCATACGAGCGCATGGGAAGCTAGAGGCAAGTGGGGGTGAGGCGTAGGCGACGGCGAAATTTCTCCCCAAACCACGGATGCACCCGGCCCTCACCCCGCCGATGCATAATTCCGCATCGGCGGCCTGTCCATGCGGCCGTCGATACATGCAAAACGATTCGATCGACCTTCAGGATTTCCGCCGTGCGCGCGCGCGCAGCTTCCTGCGCTACGTCTGGGGCATGCTCTCCGGACGCGACACGCGCCTGCTCGCCTGGGACGAAGTGCGCGACAAGCTCGGCCTGCGCGGCCTCATCCGCCGCGGCGTGCAGACCATTCCCGTCGACCAGATCGTCGGCAGCGTCGGCCGCTACGGCGACTTCGACAACACATTTCTGCCGATTCGCCCCGAACTCGCCGAACGCTGGCGACGCATCAACCGCGCGTTCTACGAAGACGTCAACCTGCCGCCGCTCACCGTGTACAAAGTCGGCGATGCGTACTTCGTGCTCGACGGCAACCATCGCGTCTCCGTCGCCCGCGAACACGGCGTGCACTTCCTCGACGCCGAAGTATTCGAAGCCAAGGCGCGCGTGCCCGTGCACGTCGAGGATTTCATCGACGCCGATCACCTCGACGTGCTCGGCGAACACGCCCACTTCCTCGAACGCACACGGCTCGACCAGCTGCGCCCGGCGCAGAACGTGCGCTTCACCATCGGCGGCGCCTGCGACCGGCTCATCGAGCACATCGCCGTGCACCGCTATTTCATGGGCCTGGAACAAAAACGAGACATCACGGAGGACGAAGCCGTCATCGACTGGTACGACAACGTCTACATGCCGATCATCGACGCCGTGCGCGAGCACGACATCCTGACGGATTTTCCCGGCCGCACCGAAAGCGATCTGTACCTGTGGATCATCGACCACATGCACTATCTGCGTGAAAACTGCCACGACTGCGACGTCGACGCCGATGCCGCCGCGGCGTCGTACGTCGAACGGTTCGGCCCCCACTCTCCGCTCGAACGCATGCAGCGGGCGCTGGCGGGAATACTGTCGAACGACGGCCGACGGCCGACGGCCGGCGACTGACGTCTGCCGTCCTTACCCCAGATGCTGCTGGTCGTTCAGCGTCTTCATGCGCCACCCGCTGACGTGCCAGACGACTTCGGTGATTGAGGCGTTGCCGAACGTGAACGGATGCCGGCGCAGCACCGGCATCGCCAGCATCGATCCGATGATGGCGCCGAGCGTGCCACCGTGCGACACCACCGCCACGATGCTCAGCGTCTTGCTGTGCTTCTGCGACAACTCCTTGACGAACGCGCTCACGCGATTGCGCATGTCCATCGCGCTTTCGCCGCCGGGAATCGGGATCAGTGGATCGTCGAAGCCGAGCTCGCTGGCGCCTGCGGCGATTTCATCGCCGGTCTTGCCGGTCCAGTCGCCCATGTTGTACTCGCGCAGACGATCGTCCGTGATCACGCGCAGATTTTCCGGCCCAGCCAGCGCATGCGCAGTATCGAGCGCACGCGACAACGGGCTGCTGACCACCAGATCGATGGATGCCTTGCCGAGGCGCGCCGCCAGCCGCTGCGCCTGCTCACGACCGATGTCGTTCAGCGGCACATCCAGCCAGCCCTGCACGCGACCGCTCACATTGAATTCGGTCTGACCGTGTCGAATCAGATAGACCAGCATGTCGCTCCTGGTTAGGGAATCAGCCGCGACGCCAACGAATGAGCGGCGTCGGACGGCGTGCTCCGCCCCTCGACGACAGCGCGCTGCGCCGACGCAAAAATCTCCGGATCGATGATGCGCAGCGCGCGCTGCAGCAAGTGTTCACGCAGACGAACCAGCAGCTCGATTTCGCAGCGACGCGTTGCGCGCACGACGCCCACGCCGCTCATCGACAACCATTCCCGATGCCGCTGCAGCGCATCGGCCAGCGCAGCCACCCCGTCGCCCGTCGACGCCGTCGTCGACAGCACCGGAACAACCCAGCCGCCGCCGTGATTCAGCGCCACATCATGCGCTGTTTCCACTGCTTCATGCACTCCGTGATGGCCGGCTGCAGGCGCCGCGAGGTCGAGCGCCGCCTGCAGCGCGGCGACCGTGCGTTCGGCCCCGGGCCGATCGGCCTTGTTCACCACCAGCACATCGGCGATCTCGAGAATGCCGGCCTTGATCGCCTGCACGTCGTCGCCCATACCCGGTGCCTCGACGACGACCACGCTGTCGGCCAGGCGCACGACGTCGACCTCCGACTGTCCGGCGCCGACTGTCTCGATCACCACGACGTCGAAGCCGTGCGCGTCGAGCAGCGCGGTGGCATCGGCGGCGGCGGACGCCAGCCCGCCCGATGCTCCGCGGCTGGCCATCGAGCGGATGAACACGTCGGGATCGCCGCTCAGTTCGCGCATGCGAATCCGGTCACCGAGGATGGCGCCGCCGGTGATCGGGCTGCTGGGATCGATCGAGAGAATCGCCACGCTGCGGCCGCGCGAACGCCACGCGCGCGTGAGCGCCGTCACGAGCGTGCTCTTGCCAGTTCCCGGCGCGCCGGTGATGCCGATGCGATGCGCATTCCCAGCAGAACTCCACGCTGCGCGCACATCGTCCTGCACGACGGAGTCGCCATTTTCAATGCGCGTAAGCGCGCGAGCCAAACTGCGCGTGCGAGCACGACGTTCTTCCGGCGTAAAAAAAGTCATGGATCAGCGATGCGCTGTGGTGTGAGTGCGCACGAAGGAGACGATCTCCTCCAATGGAGTTCCAGGCCCGAAAATGGCCGCGATGCCGGCGCGTTCGAGCGCAGCAATGTCCTCGGCAGGGATGATGCCGCCGGCGAATACCGGCACGTCGGCCATGCCGGACGCGCGCAGCAACTCCACTACGCGGGGCAGCAGAGTGTTGTGCGCTCCGCTCAGAATGCTCAGCCCGACGGCGTCGACATCCTCCTGCGCAGCCGCCTCGGCGATCATTTCCGGCGTCTGTCGCAGACCGGTGTAAATCACCTCCATACCGGCATCACGCAGCGCACGCGCGATCACCTTCGCACCCCGATCGTGCCCATCCAGTCCGGGCTTGGCGATCAGAATGCGCAGACGACCCGCGGGCCGATCCAGCGATGCCTGTGAGTTCACGGGGGAAGGAAAGGAGTCCGACATAGGGTATGCGTGTATACGATGCAGAGCTGCAGCTATTGTAGAGGGGAGTGACGCGGTGCACCGGCCGGACGCGGGAAACGCCCGGGGGTAGGCGCAATTTTGTCGATCAGCACGAGTGCGCGCTTGTCCTGCAGTCCTGGCAGTGCGACGGGTTCGATGCGGCGCAGCCTGCCGCCGAGCATCTGAATCGCGTTCGCCGCCGCGGCGGCTTCCTCCGCCGCCACGCTGCCCTTCATCGCGATGCACACGCCGCCGACGGCCACGAACGGCAGCAGATACTCCACCAGCGTCGGCAGCGCCGCCACCGCGCGCGCCGTGACGACGTCGTAGCGCCCGCGCTCGCTGCGCGCGTGCGCGAATTCCTCCGAGCGCATGTGCAGCGCTCGCGCACCTTTTAAGGGCAAGGTGCGAATCACCTCCTGACAGAACGCGATTTTCTTGGCCGTGCTGTCGATCACCGTCACACGCAAATCCGGCCGAGCGATCTTCAACACCAGCCCGGGAAATCCTGCGCCGGTGCCGACGTCGAGCAGCGCGATGCCGCTGCGCTCCGGCAGCGCACGCAGAATCGTGAGCGAATCGATGAAATGCAGCGCCAGCACGGACTGTTCATCAGTGATGGCCGTCAGATTGAAGCGCGCATTCCAATCCGCCAGCAGCGCGGCGTAGGCCGCGATCTGCGCCGCCTGTTCGTCGGTCAATGCCACGTCGATCGCAGCGGCGGCAGCGAGAATATTCTGAGTCTGCATGCGCATGACATTGTAGTAGACCAAACGTTCGACGAAACAACAAAATAATGAGCCGGGTAAAATCGGTTTAGCAATTTCGAGGATTACACCCATGTTCAACAAGCGAAGCATTCAGGATCTGGCGCTGGCCGGCAAGCGCGCCCTCGTGCGCGTCGATTTCAACGTCCCGTTGAAGAACGGCGCCATCACCGACGACACCCGCATTCGAGCTGCGCTGCCGACGATCGAATATCTGATCGCGCAGGGAGCGTCGGTCGTGCTGATGTCGCATCTCGGCCGGCCCAAGGGCGTCGATGCTTCGCAGAGCCTCGCGCCCGTCGCCACTCGCCTGGCGGAGCTGCTCGGCCGGCCGGTGGCCTTCGCCTCCGACTGCGTCGGCGCCGACGTCGAGGCGCAGGCGACGGCGCTGCAGGCGGGCCAGGTGCTGCTGCTGGAAAACCTGCGCTTTCACAAGGAAGAGGAAAAGAACGATCCTGATTTCGCCAAGCAGCTGGCGAAGCTCGGCGACGTCTACGTGCTCGACGCGTTCGGCAGCGCGCACCGCGCGCACGCCTCCGTCGAGGCCGTAGCTCACTTCCTGCCCGCCGCCGCCGGCTTCCTCATGGCCCGCGAAATCAACTTCCTCGGCAAAATCCTGAACGACCCGGAACGCCCGCTGATCGCCATCCTCGGCGGTGCGAAGATCAGCGACAAACTGCCGGTGATCAACAATCTCATGCCCCTCGTGGACAAGCTCATCATCGGCGGCGGCATGGCCAACACGTTCCTGGCCGCCGCAGGCTACGAGATGGGCAAATCGCTCGTCGAAAAGGACGCCATCGAGCAGGCGCGCGAGCTGCTGGCCTGCTGCAGCGGCAAACTCATGCTCCCCATCGACCTGATGATCGCCGACGGATTCAGCAACGACGCCGCCGCCGAGGTCGTCACTGTCGGCGGCGTGAAGCCGGGCTGGATGGCGCTCGACATCGGCCCGCACACCATCGAGCAGTACCGCAAGGCGCTCGAAGGCGCGCGCATGATCGTGTGGAACGGCCCGATGGGCGTGTTCGAAATGCCGAAGTTCGCGACCGGCACCAACGCCGTGGCGCACGCCGTAGCCGACTCCGGCGCGATCAGCGTGATCGGCGGCGGCGATTCGGTGGCCGCCGTCGAGCAGGCCGGCCTGGCCGACCGCGTCACGCACATCTCGACCGGCGGCGGCGCCTCGCTCGAATTCCTCGAAGGCAAGATGCTGCCGGGCGTGGCGGTGCTGCCGGAGAAGTGAAAAGTCGGAGTAGAGAGTCAGAGTAGAGAGGAGAAGCGCCTACTCTCTGCTCCATTTCGGGAAGAAAGCCGGCACCTCGCGCACGTACGCCGCGTAGTCCGGCTTTTCCGCGGCCAGCGTGCGCTCGAGCAGCGCCACGCCGCTGACGCGCAGCAGCAGGAACGTCATCAACGCCGGCGCGAACACGGTCCACCACGCGCCGGCGGACGCCGCGCACAGCCAGATTCCCCAGCCCATCAGCGCCTCGCCGAAGTAGTTCGGGTGGCGGGTGTGCGCCCACAGCCCGCGGCGCAGCACGCGGCCGGCGTTGGACGGATCGGCCTTGAAGCGCGCCAGCTGCGCATCGCCGATCGCCTCGAATGCGAAGCCGGCCGCCCACAGCGCAACGCCGGCGGCGTCGAGCGGACCGAGCGGCGCCGCGCCGACGAGCGCGCCGTGGATCGGCAGCGACACGATCCACAGGATTCCGGCCTGCAGCCAGAACACCTGAAAAAGGCTGCGCAACGGCCAGCGCCGCCCGCCCGCCGCGCGCATGGCGACGTAGCGCTTGTCTTCGCCGTGCCCAAGGTTGCGCCGCGCCAGATGCACCGCCAGCCGCAGCGCCCAGATCGCCACGAGCGCGAGCACGGCGAAGCGCCGCAGCGCATCGCCGGCCGTCCCGAACGCATACGCCGCACCGGCGACGACGAAGCCCGGCCCCCAGAACAGATCGATGATGCTGGCGTCGCGCAAACGCAGGCTCAGCAGCCACAGCGACGTCGTGCACACGAGCAGCGCAGCCAACGCAGCGAATACTTCATTCATGGATCGCGTGAGTATAGCCACGGCGGCCAGAATCCGATCACCCCGTAAAACAGAAAGAGCGTCCCGAAATGCATGGGCGTGAATCTCGCCAGTCTCGAATCGATGATCGTGGCGCATACGACGAGAAGCGCCATGACGGCGAACGCGTCGCGCGCAGCGGCGGCCAGCGAATAATTGCTCCGTCGACGACGCCACACCAGCCACGCCGACGAGAGCACGGCGAGCGCAGGAACTGCGATCGATGCGGCCGGCAAGCGCCCATCGCCATTGATCTTGCCGAGCGTGTGCAGCGGCGAAAATCCGGCCGGATCGTAAAAATAGAAAGGTGCCGTACAGGCGACGAATGCACTGGCAACGATCGCACACAATATCGCCGCCGTGCGCAGGTTCGTCGCACGCACGAGCGCCGACGCTGTGAACGGCACAAGCAGCAGAAAATTCAGCCGCGACGACAAGGCGATTCCGAACATGATCGCCGCGGCCACCGTGCCCAGCGACACGCCGCGACGTCCGGCGCCGTGAACCAGCAGCACGGCGAACAATCCTACGTAGATCGCGTTCGCTGCGTAATCCATGCCCTGCATCTGCTGATAGAAAACGTTCGGCGACAAGAACACGACCAGCGCCGCCGCCATCGCCGCAAAGCGATGGCCGCGACGCCAGCCGACAGCGATGAAAAAGACCGCCAGCCAGAAGATGTTCTGCCTTGCGCTATCTCCCAAGAGATAGAAAGGCCACGCCAGCAGCAGCGCACCGGGCAGCGGGCTGAGCGGATGTCCGAGAAACGTTTTCACGTAATACGGATAGCGGCCGGCCGACAATTCCTTCAAAGCAGCGTCGATCGCGTCATCGTTGTCGCTCGCGCCGATTCTCATGCCCGCGATCCGAAATCCGGTGGTGTCGATCCGCGGATGCACGATCTCGCGCGCCACGGCCGTTCCCCCGAGCAGCGCCACGAGCACCACGACGGATGCCCAGCGCTGCGGCAGCTTCCGATTCAGCCACGGCAGCACATGCCGCGTCGCCAGCCAGAGCGCGGCGCATGCGACGACGATGTAGGCCGCCAACAATGCGTACTGCCCCTTGTTGAAAATCGCCGTCGAAGGAAAGATCAGGCTGAACGCCAGCCCGACGTCGTACGCCGTAATTCTGCGCGGCGGCACGGCAAAGCCGCCGCTCGAATCGTCAAGCGCCACGTTCGGCCAGCTCTTCCTTCAGAATGCGCAAATCGAAGAGGCCCGAAAGATCCGGCCTCTCCTTGCCGAGAAAACCCAGCTCGAACGCATGATCCGCCTGCGTGACCAGCGAAGCCTCGAGCGGCTCATGCGTAAAGTCGACGTTGGCGAAGGCCGCTTCGATCACCGGCGCAGGCAGCGCCTTCGTCGTGATGCGCTCGATTTCCTTGTTCACCAACGCGCGCGCCGCCGACGGATCGGTGCGAATAGCCGTCAGCGCATCCAGATGAGCGCCGACGATCGCGCGCACGAGCTCCGGCTGCGCCTCGAGAAATTTCGCAGCGACCACGAGCACCGTCGTCACGAACTTGCCGTCGGGCCACAGCGTGCGCTCATCGAAAAAAACCGCACCGCCGGCCTCCTGCACCAGGCGCGTCCCCCATGGCTCGGGCACCCACGCGCCGTCGATCTGCCCCTGCTTGAACAACGTCAGGATGTCCGGGTTCGACGTCGGCACGATGGTCAGATCACCGCCTTCATCGGACGTCTTCAGCCCGTTCGCGCGCGCGTAGTGCCGCAGCGCGATGTCCTGCGTGCCGCCGCGCTGCGGCGTGGCGATCTTGCGGCCGGCCAGATCCTGCGCCGCCGCGACCTTCGCTTCCGGCCGCACTACGAACAACGCACCGCCGCTCGATGCGCCGGCCGCGATGCGCAGTGCGCGCCCCTGGCTGCGCACATATGCGTTGACCGCCGGGCTCGGCCCGACATAGCCCAGATC